>CAZEFS010000201.1:0-1583 GCA_964511545.1 uncultured Opitutales bacterium | reverse complement strand
AAAGGCTACCTCGTCGTCGCTACTAGGGAAAACTCGGTTTGCCTTCAGGCTTAAATAGCTTTTAAAGCTAAAGCAGGGGGTTTAGGCCCTCTTCCAAACACGGTGCTACAAGACCTTCCTTGCCTAGACAGTATTCGCTCGGCCCCCTATTTTATCCATACATGATGACTTCTTCTTGGCAGTTTCTAAACCCCTCTCCTTGCAAAAACAAGGTCCAAACATTGAGCCAAGGCTTGGGTATTAGCCTACACGTAGCTCAGCTCTTACTCGCTATGGGTTACGACAGCCTAGAAGAGGCCCATTATTTCTTATATCCTAAGCTCTCACAGCTGGAATGCCCGTTTGAGATTACACACCTAAAATCTGCCGCTGAGCGCCTTCTAAGGGCTCTGGAACTAAAGGAAACGCTCTATGTGGTGGGAGATTATGATGTGGATGGCGTTACCAGTACGGTTCTGTTTGTCTCTATCTTTCAGGAACTGCACCACGCAGTAAAGTACTTCATCCCTCGACGCTTTGAGGAGGGCTACGGCCTCAGCCAAGCTGCCATAGACCGCCTGCTTTCAGAAGGCAAGCCGCACCTACTATGCGTGCTAGACTCCGGCACCAACGCCTATCAAGAAGTTGCCCAGCTCAGATCTCAAGGCATAGACGTTATTATTGTGGACCATCACCAGCCTAAGGGCCCACTGCCAGATTGTATTGTGGTAAACCCTCACGTACACGATGCTGCAGACAAGCCCTGGAAGGATATGTGTACAGTGGGCCTAGTGTTTAAGCTCATGCATGCTCTTTTAAAGCTTTTGAAAGAAAAGTCTCCTCAGGCGGTAGACCACATACGCCTGAGTGATCATCTGGACCTTGTCGCTCTGGGCACCGTAGCAGATCTGATGCCCCTACGCCAGGAAAACCGTATTCTTGTCAAACAAGGGCTAAAGAAGCTACAGCAACCCACACGCCAGGGCCTAAAGGCTTTGTACAGCGTAAGCGCAATTGACAGCCCTAGCCTACAGCCTCTGGATATTTCATTTAAGCTGGGCCCTCGTATTAATGCAAGTGGACGCCTAGCAGATGCAGCTCTACCCGTTGCTATGCTGCTCAGCAACGATGCCGATCACTGTCTTAGCCTAGCACAAAACCTAGACAGCATGAATAAAGAGCGCCAAGACATTGAAAGGCAGATCTACCAAGAGGCTCAAGATGAAGTGGAAGACTATTTCAAGGAAGATTTAGGGATTATCCTCCACAGAGAAGAGTGGCACTCAGGCGTTGTGGGAATTGTTGCTGGTAGGTTAGCCAGGCAGTATCAGCGGCCCTGCATCATCCTAGGCCAAGAGGGGCCCTATGCGAAAGGATCCGGCCGGAGCTTCAGCAATTTTAACCTCATAGAAAGCCTTAAGCGCTGCGCTCCTATACTCAAGAGCTGGGGAGGCCATCCTATGGCTGTTGGGGTGAGCCTAGATCCCATTCACATTCCTGATTTTCGCACTTTTTTTAACCAGGCCTTAGCCAGCCACGCTCCTAGCCTAGAAGATGCATCTAGCCTAGCTATTGCCTTACGCCTAAAACCCGAAGAAGTATCG
>CAZEFS010000200.1:0-1599 GCA_964511545.1 uncultured Opitutales bacterium | reverse complement strand
CCTATGTGGATCAAGAGCACGGCTTTTTGGTCATCCGTGATGCCGAGCGTACAGAGTCAGACCATCACAGTGCCCGTATGGCAAACTTTGATGCCGCCCGCTATCTCTGCCAATGGGCCCGTCTTGCAAAGGCTATGAACCGCTCTATGGGCCCTTTAAAGCCCTTTTTGGGCAAAACTTTTGCCCGTTATATTTCTTTTCAAAAAACGCATAAGCGAGAGCAAGGTCTCTTTATCTATCAGGATGCTAGTAGCGGCCTACACCTGCAAATTCCTCTCATTGCAAATCATTCTCCCTATATTACAGATTACCTTCCATTCCCCCACGCCTCAGGAATATTCGACTGGCCTACCAGCCAGTATATCCCAGCTTATTTGCCGGAGCTCACATTTGGGGACAAGGTCTGTTTGCCTGCTTTTTACGGGAAAGATTGTACCTCTGGTATAGGGCTCAAAAACGCCTTTTTCTTTAAGTACGAGCAGCCAGAACTGATTACTAAAGACCAAGTTTTTGCTACAGGCTTGGGCTCTTGCCGTGTGAACTGGACATTTTTAGGTGGAAAAATCACAAGTGAGTTTGTCTTTACCGTAAAAAGTCCCATCCAGCTAGATAGCTTCCGCTACGTCATCCCCTTAGGGGCCCTACACTCTAGCTATCGTAGCTCAAATACCTTTTGTCTCGGTGAAGAAAGCCTACGCCCGCAGATTATCAGGGACGACTTTCAGGCCACTTGGGCAGAGGCTGTCTGTACGAGTGATGATCCTGCCTATCGCTCCTACTACGGTAAAATCCATTACCTCCAGGTCCTAGAACGCCGCCATCCCCTCATTATGCGACCTGGCCAGCAGTACCGCCTTAGTATTAGCTTCGAGCCAGACATTACTCTAGTTTAAGATCATCTATACGCAAGCTTGCTGTTGAACACCTATCAAGGAAGCTAAGAAGGGGATTGCATTCATTTCTAAACCTATTTTTTCAATGACCTTTTTGAGACAGAGCCTGCTTATCGTTTTGTTTATAGGCTGTGCTGTCTTAGAGGCAAAATCTTATCCCGAAGGATGGGATTGGCCGCTAAAACTCGGGCATGTTGAAATTGTTAGCCGGGGCGTGAACGATTTCAAAAAAATTCAGCATTTTTTTTATAGTGAGGACCCCAGGCCCCAATGGCTTGTCTTACGGACAGATCCAGACGTGCATGCCGGGGTCTACTTTGAAAGCAGCTTCAACCACAGCCCTGAGAATTTTCCTCCCGGCTCTTGCCTAAAACTGAGGTATATTACTAAAAACACTCCTACTGCAGTGAAGGTCTATACCTTAGCTATTCCTGCAGTCTCGCAATGGCGGTTGCTGATCGGCCTGACAGACAAGGCCTGTGGGGTGCAGCAGCCTTATGATATTTTCGCTTGGTGCATGGGTGTGTATGATGCGCATGGCTCTCTCCTCGCTGAAAAAAAGAGCTTTTTGTGGGAAAAGCCAAGTTCTTATTAACTGTTTAACACTTCAATAGATATGGATTTCAAGCCAAAACATAGCTTAAAAAGTACAAACTGTTCCGTGCCACCTACCACACACAAGGCCCTCTTAAAATGGGTCGCTAAG
>CAZEFS010000199.1:0-1635 GCA_964511545.1 uncultured Opitutales bacterium | reverse complement strand
AAATGGTTAGAGCCTATCCAGCAAACACCCCTCAGCTTTCAAGACTGCCAAAGCCTAGATGATACTATACTTGCAACCGATGCCTGCATCTTTGGTTTGCGTATGACACAAGGTATAGACCTAGCCGCCCTGCAGCGGCGCTTCCCCCTGGGGCCTTGGGAAAAGCTTGAAAGGCTATGGGTAAGCCTCGAAACAGAAGGCTTCTTGGAGCGAGCAAAAGAACCTAGAAGACAGCGTATACGTTTGACGCATCAGGGCCATCTTCTAGCGGATGCTGTCGGGGAGCAGATTTATGGCGTGTAGAGAGAGCAAAGGCCTCTTCTTTGCCGCAGGGCCTCGTAGAGCACAAGTGTAGCTGCACTATGGACGTTTAACGAGTCGCTCTTTCCAGCCATAGGGATGCACACGTGCTGGACATTTAGGGACCAAAAATCACTCAGGCCGCTGTGCTCGTTTCCCACTAATATAGCGGTTGGCAAGGTGTAATTGGTATCCCAATACAGCTCTTTTGCCTCTGGACTAGTGGCGACTGTCTGGATGTTTTCTGCTTTTAAGAAACGATTTAAATCGTCTGGACTCAAGAGATAGATGGGGAGCGAAAACAAAGCCCCTTGTGAAGCACGTATGACATTTGGATTATAAATATCCACTTTAGGATCGCACAAAAACAGGGCGTCTACTCCGGCGCCTTCGGCCGTACGCATCAAGGCCCCCAGGTTGCCTGGTTTTTCCAGCCCTTCGGCCACTATCAGCAAGGGCTGTGTGGACATACTTAGGCTCTCTATACCCAAGCCCCACATCTCTACCACAGCCATACAGCCATCAGGGTGCTCGCGGTGGGTGAGCTTTTCAAAGACAGGGGAACTCAGCTCTATCATAGGAATCCCCTTTGCTTTGGCTATTGCGCTGAGATTTTTCAAGAACTCTGGCTTTGTATCTTGGCTAAAGTAAAGCGCTTTTACCGTTTTGCCACTCTCTAGGGCACGCTGCACCTCACGAAAGCCCTCCACCAAAAAACATTGTTCTTGCTCTCTAAACTTTCGATCTTTTAGCTCGTTTAGGTATTTAACCGTGGGGTTTTGTCTGCTTGTAATAGCCTTCACACTCGCAACCGTATTTTTTTTTAAACACAATGCAAGCGCCGAAAAACTTCAAAGCTTATCCTTTTGACTACCATCAGGTCATAGAGCTGACGGTAGACACACTGACTAATCTGGGCCTAGGCCTAGGCCGGCTTAATAACTGGGTTGTCATGGTACCCTTCACCCTCCCAGGAGAGCGAGTGAAGGTGCGTATCTACAAAAACCACAAAAACTACTCGGAAGGAGATTTGCTAGAAGTCCTCGAGGCTTCTCCCCACAGAGTAAAGCCCCTCTGCCCTCTATTTGGTACTTGTGGAGGCTGCCAATATCAGCATTTAGCGTATGAAGAGCAACTCAAACACAAGCAAAGACAAGTAGAAGAGCTCTTTAAACACCTAGCTAAACTAGAAGTCAGCGTACTGCCTACGCACCCTTCTCCGAAGGCCTATTATTATAGGTCAAAGCTAACGCCTCATTTTCCCCAGACACCTCTAAACAAGGTCAAAACCCAAGAACCGCCCCTATCGCCTACCCTCTCTCAAGATAGCTGCCT
>CAZEFS010000198.1:0-1661 GCA_964511545.1 uncultured Opitutales bacterium | reverse complement strand
GATGCAGCAAAAGGCTAGTCCTGAGGCTTGCCAGTATAAGGATGTGGACATAGAAAAGAGTAATATCCTCCTCATTGGCCCCACAGGCAGTGGAAAAACCCTGCTGGCTCGTACCCTGGCAGACTTGCTGGAGGTCCCCTTTGCTATAGCCGATGCTACCAGCCTAACAGAAGCCGGTTACGTAGGGGACGATGTTGAAAACATCCTCGTTCGCCTCCTTCAGTCCGCAAATTACGACGTCGCTAAGGCCCAATGCGGTATTATTTATATCGATGAAATTGATAAAATCGGCCGCAAAACCGAAAACGTCTCCATCACGAGAGACGTCTCTGGCGAAGGCGTCCAACAGGCTCTACTAAAGATCCTTGAGGGTACGGTCTGTAATGTTCCCCCTCAGGGCGGGCGCAAGCACCCTGGCCAAGAGCAGATTCAAATCAATACTGCTAATATCTTATTTATCTGTGGGGGAGCATTTGTTGACCTAGATAAGATCATTACCCAGCGAAAGGGTACAAAGATCTTGGGCTTCAATACTATTTTGTCAGAAAACCCAAACTTTACGCCCGAGACTCTCATGCAAGCCGTAGAACCTGAGGATCTGGTGAAATTTGGGATGATTCCAGAGTTTATCGGCCGTCTGCCAGTGATATCTGTCTTAAAAGAACTCACCCAAGAAGACCTAGAGAGGATCCTGTGCGAGACTAAAAACGCCCTGACAAAGCAATACTGCAAGCTTTTCCACCACGAAGGAGTCGAGCTAGAGTTTACTCCAGCTGCCATTGTTACTATCGCAAAAGAGGCATTAGCCTTGAAAACCGGTGCTAGGGCCTTGCGGTCTATCCTAGAAAAGCTCATGCTAGATACCATGTACGCTATTCCCCATAGCCAGACAGTAACTCGCGTTATCATTACCCCCGAGGCTGCCCTAGGCGCCCCCCAAGCTCATCTATCAAAATAACCCCAGTAGCGGTGAAACAGCCGCCTAAAAACGGTTTAATGTATGTTCTTCTTTAAGAAGCCTCTGCCTGCTTTGATCGCCAAAGCCAAGGACCTCCTTCGCTTGAGTTCAAAGGTAAAGTCTTACAGGCAGGATATTCTTAGCCCGGAAGAGCTAGCAACACTCCATGCCCTAGACGCTAAGCTTAGTAAGCTCCTGAAGGCTTCTCCTCAATTAGAAACGCTGCAACACGCCTATCAAGCCTTAGATCAGGCATTGAAGCGCTGTGGAGGTAAGATTTATCCCGTTTCAGTCCTAGGTGAAAACGTAGAACTATTTTTGGTAGCAGCCCTAGTCGCCTTAGGCATACGCACCTTTTTCTTTCAGCCGTTTAAGATTCCTACAAACTCCATGTATCCTAGTTATGCAGGCTTCTTGCCTAAGGTCTATAGGGTAGATGAGGGGAGTCCCCAGGGCCTTAAAAGCCTCTGGCGTAGCCTGACTTTAGGAGCCACCCAGTATAGGCTGTATGCGCCAAAAGACGGTATGCTGTCTCTCGCTTTGTTTTCAAGCAAAGAGCGCCAGCGCGCACAAAGCTGGGCCTATTACAAGCTTGTTAAGGGGCGTAAATGCATGGGGCTTTTGCCTGAAACACAGCGGGAATACTATCTTTTTGTAGGAGACATACCTGTACCTATTCGGGTACCAGAGGATGTCTCGCTAG
>CAZEFS010000197.1:0-1664 GCA_964511545.1 uncultured Opitutales bacterium | reverse complement strand
TATTGCCTTTAGATACTTTAGGCCTTCTGGCTCAGGAGCGTGGCCTGCCCTTAAGGGTAGAGTCAAAAGGCGAGCTAGACTGGGATGGCCTTCGCAAGAAAATTCAAGCTCAAGGGATGCGCAATAGTAATGTCTTGGCTATTGCCCCTACCGCTACTATCTCCAATATCATGGGAACAGTGCCTTGTATCGAGCCTGCGTATAAAAACCTCTTTGTGAAGAGTAATCTATCAGGAGACTTTATTGTGCTGAACCATTACTTGGTGAAGGACCTGAAAAAATTAGGCCTGTGGGATCAGTCTATGCTCGAGCAGCTAAAATACTTTGATGGAGACCTACACGCTATAGAAGCTATTCCGGCTGACCTCAAGGAAAAATACCGTACGGCATTTGATATTCCTTATTATTACCTCATAGCTGCTGCTGGAAGGCGGCAAAAGTGGATCGATCAATCCCAGTCTGTAAATCTTTTCTTAAACCAGCCAGACTTAAAAACGCTCTCTCGTATGTACCGCGAGGCCTTTCACCATGGCTTAAAAACTACGTATTACCTCAGAACGCTCGGTGCATCGTCTATCGAAAAGGCGACTGTAGGGGTAAAGAAAGAAATGCGCGGGGTTGTGGCTCAGCAGCAAGGAGGGGATGCCCAAGGAGTAAACGGAGAGACTTTAAAAACCTATTCTGCATCTGAACAACAAGCCTGCAGCCTAGAGGCCCTGCTTAGCGGTGGTACCTGTGAGGCTTGCCAATAAGTTTAAACAGCGCTTGTATCCATGGGGGAGATGCCCTACGCTTCTTCTCTTGGATCCAAGCTGGCTGGGGCTCTTTTAGCTACCGATGCTAGGCTATAATACACAGCAAGGATTGCCTATAAAGGGAAGACAGTTTGCCCTCTATGAGTTTCAGTGCTTAGACGATGCTTGGGCTAAGCTTGCACGCGTAGAGGAAGGTATAAAAGGAGAGCATGGTTTACACCTAGTGTTTCCAGATAGTGCTTCTAGGGCCTTCTTTCAGGAGCGCTATGGAGGAAGGCTCAAGGCTCAAGCTCTTTATTTTACACCCGCTAGCTTTTTAGACTTTGTCTTAAAGCATCTTAACTTAGAGGCAAGCTTCATCCAAGAGCCTCCCTGTCTAGCCTTGGTAGCAGAGGCAGTCCAGAGTCTTGGTAGCCATCCTTTGGCCGATCTTTTTAAACAGAGGCCAGATTATTTTCTATCGCTCTTGCCTGTGCTCAGTCCCAAAACTAGGGGATATTTCCCAGCTTATCTCTATCAACTAAAAGCAAAACTAGAAGCCAGCTTAGAGGTATACCAGCTGCAGAGTCTAAGCATGCATGGGGAGCGTATTGTAGGGAAAATCTATCATCCTATCTTTAGCCACCTCATTTTCTGGGGGTTTAACGGGAAGGACTGGGAGCATAGCCTGAGTTTTCTGCTAGGCCTATATAACGGGGAGCAAGTCTTGTTTTTTTTGCAGCACTTTCCTGGAAGGGCCCAAGAGCTCCTTATTAGCACGCTAGAGGCCTACAGCGGGCTAGAGTGCCAGTACATCGCTAAGGAAGGTAGGGTAAGTCAATCACCCGTACATGCAGTTGGCTCTCCTGATTTGAGATTAGCCTCCTCACCTTGGGGTCTAGAAGACGTGCTCCTTGCTAAAATTCGGGC
>CAZEFS010000196.1:0-1689 GCA_964511545.1 uncultured Opitutales bacterium | reverse complement strand
GGACTGCAAGGCCTCTAAAATGCGCTATAGGGCAGACCAACTCTTTTTTGCACCCGTGATAGTAGAGGGCGAGCTTATTGGCTATATTTCTGTTTTAGAGAGCGAAAAGAAAGCAGCTGAGGCCCTTGCTTTGGCTGAAAGCCTAAAGCGCAAGCTCGCAAAACAAGGTAGGCTTGAAACCCCAATACTGACGCCCTATACAGAAGCTAAGGCTGAAGAGTACGATCTTATCCCCTCCCCTGCTACGCAAAAGCCAGGCTCTCTTACAGCCCCTAGGTCTTTTAATCTCATGTTTCAAACCCAGATAGGAGCCATGGCAGATGCGAGCACCCTCAGCTACCTACGGCCGGAGACGGCACAGGGCATTTTTATAAACTTTAAAAATGTTTTGGATAGTACTCGCCAAAAAATCCCCTTCGGTATTGCACAAATAGGTAAGGCCTTTAGGAATGAAATCACACCGCGTAATTTTATTTTCCGCTCCAGGGAGTTTGAACAAATGGAAATAGAGTACTTTATCCCCAATGATGAGAGCTGGAAGCAGTGGCACCAAGAATGGGTAGACACACGCTTGAATTGGTTAGCCTCTATTGGCCTAGATACCGCTAAAGTGCACCTGCAAGCACATGAAGGGAAAGATCTAGCTCACTACGCTAGGGCCTGCACAGATATTTTATTTGAATTCCCTTTTGGCCTCCAAGAACTGGAAGGGATCGCAGCCCGGGGTAACTTTGACTTGACCCAACACAGCACCCACAGTGGTAAACCCCTAGAATACTTTGATGAGGAAAGTAAGCAACGCTATATCCCGCAGGTGATAGAGCCTTCCATCGGTGTCGACCGTCTCTTTTTGGCCTTACTATGCTCTGCCTACAAAGAGGACATCATCGATGGTGAAAAACGCAGCCTCCTACAACTGCATCCCCGTATAGCCCCTATACAGCTAGCAGTACTGCCCTTGGTAAAAAACAAGGAGGCGATTGTAGAAAAAGCTAATGCTGTTTACCAGATGCTTAAAAAGCATTGGAGAACTTTCTATGATGCAAGCGGGGCTATCGGCCGGCGCTACCGCAGAATGGATGAAATTGGCACTCCCTTTTGCATCACCATAGATTTTGAAACCCTAGAAAACAATACTCTCACCTTGCGCCACCGGGATAGTACCCAGCAAGAACGCCTACCTATCGAGGGTCTATCGGGATATCTTAGGGATCTATTAGCCTAAAATAATAAGCCATTGAGGGAGCACGCTGATCATTTTTAAGTGGCAAGAGATACACTACCTGATAAAAAAAGAGGTAAGCTACAAACTTGATGAACAGCGAGAAAGCTGGCAGCAAAATTTTATAAAAAACAAAAAGCTCAGCGAACGGGTATGCGAGTATAATAGACCTCTTGCGGACCTAGGTATTATCTTGCTTAGCCTGCCGCCCGTAGCTTAGGAAATGGACAAGACAGCAAACATTTTATGAACTTCGCGTAGGGGGGCCTGCCGGGCGATCTCCCTATGCCGAGCCTTCAGACGTCGCTCTACGAGGTTAACCTGTCGCTCGTAGGCTTGGCGTAGTGGAGATGCCTGACCGACCGTTCGGGAGACAAGTAGTTCGGGGCCTGTCGGGGGAAGCTCAGAGAGCGTAGGGGGAAGAGCGACGTGTCGGGCGCCTCCCTACGTTCCTAACTACGCTATCT
>CAZEFS010000195.1:0-1696 GCA_964511545.1 uncultured Opitutales bacterium | reverse complement strand
AAAGAGGCCTTGAGGGCCTTTTTTTCTGCTAGGGATAGTAATTGCTTGGGTTTTGCTCCTATTTTTAGGTTTCCACAGAGGGTTATTCTGTGTTTTGGACAGCCCAATTGGATGAAGCGATCATAGTCTTGCTGGCTAGCTGCACACACTAAAGATAGCTGAGACAGTAAGGGCTTTGTTAGCCAACACAATGTCTGATAACGCCTAAAAGAACGATCTGAGAGGCGAGCATTCAGCAGCACTGCTGGTACCTGACGACGCTTTGCTTGGTAGAGGTGCTCCGGCCATAGGTCTCCCTCGGTAAGCAGCATGAGGTCGGGTTTTATGGCAGACCAAGCCCGGGCCCTAAAAGGCCAAAAATCTAGGGGGAACAGGATGGTTTTACTGACCCTAGAGCCAAACCTTTCCTGGAGGAGCTTATAGGCCGTAAGTGTAGTCGTACTGAGTATAAGGTCTATAGCAGGGAAGTTCAGGAGGCTTTCAATCAGCGGGCTAATGGCGTTCAGCTCTCCCACGCTGACAGCCTGTATCCACACGCGTTTGGATCCTTTGACTTTTTTCGGAATAGGCCCAAAAAAGCCTAGGCGTTGCCTCCACCCTCCCGTAAGCTTGCCCCGCTTCCAATATCGTCTTAGATAATAGGGCAAAAGTAGGATAAAAATAGGTAAAAATAGTAAACGATAGAAGACAATCATCCGTAATAAGAGCCTATTTAGAGAGGAAGCCTAAGACTAAGCAAGTATTTTCAAGCGTAGATAGTGCTTCTGCTTGCTTAGGTTTTGATGAGACCTCTTGGGAAACCCTTGTCTTTTGTGTCTTAAGTTCGTCAAATTAAGTTCGTCAAAAATAAGATCAGTCTTCGCTCTTCAGGCTTCGTTCTGCAAACTATGCCCGACACGATGAGCTACGCCTGACACGTCGGAATCCTTTGTTCCGTTTTTATACACTCAGGTCCGCAAGAGGTCTATTTTAAAAAGAGTGTTGCTTCTAAAAAAGAGACTGTATTTAAACGAAGGCTGCAGTCTAAATACTTTAAAGAACATGTTCAATACTGTTCCAAAACATATAGCCATCGTTATGGATGGGAATGGTCGCTGGGCCTCAGGCCAGGGTAAGGCTCGACTTTTCGGCCATGGACAAGGGGCAAAAGCTATAAAAACAGTATGTAAGGCTTGTATCGGAGAAGGGATTGAATACCTAAGCTTATTTGGCTTTTCAACTGAGAATTGGAACCGTCCAGACTACGAAGTAAAGGGTCTTTTAAAGCTGATGCAAAATACCCTTAAAAACTCTTTAAAAGAAATGATAGCCGAGGGTATACGTTTAGAGTTTCTAGGAGACGTGGCAGCCTTCCCCAAGCCTTTATATACCTTGATGTTAGAAGCCAGAGACACTAGCAGTCACTGCAAAAAACTACACCTCAATCTAGCTTTAAACTATGGATCTAGGGCAGAGATCCTTGAGGGGCTGAAACGCTACTGCAAAGCGCTAGAGGCAGGATCTGAAAATTTAGACAGCCTCAATTGGGATAGGTTTTCAAGCTACCTCTATACAGCGGGGATGCCTGAGGTGGATCTTTTCATCCGGCCTTCGGGCGAGTGCCGTATGAGTAACTTTTTGCTCCTTCAAAGTGCCTATGCAGAGGTATATTTTACCCCTACCCATTGGCCAGATTTTGATGGGCCCCGCCTTCGTG
>CAZEFS010000194.1:628-1701 GCA_964511545.1 uncultured Opitutales bacterium | reverse complement strand
CCATACACTTTCAACCGCTTCCCAAGCCAAAGACGCCCCCGCTATCCCTGTCTAAGACGCCTCAGAAAGTAGACACCCCAGGCAAGGCAAAGCCTCCAGCACCCGCAAAAGACAAAAGCTCCCCTAAGCTTTCGTATGAAGAGTTCCTGAAGTCTCAGGATAAAAGTCTTGCTTCTATAGCTTCCGCTAAAGGCCACTCCTTCAATCAGGCGAAGCTGAGCCAAGCCCTACAGTCCCCCTCGCTATCACGGGCTCAGACTATAGGCTCAGGTACAGGAAGCCCTTTAGGAGCCTATATTGGCCAAATGAAAGCCGTGATAGATGCAGTTTGGAAAAAGCCTCCAGGATTAAAAGGAGGGATAGAGGCCTTAGTGGAGTTTGAAGTCAATGCCCACGGGGCGGTAACGCGGTATACTATTCTAAAACGATCACAGCACGCTCTTTTTGACGCTTCTATCGAGCTTGTTTTCCAGTCTGGGCTGATCCTCCCCCCTCCCCCTAGCGGTCAGCAAGTCTTTCAGCTGACATTCAAAAGCCTAGAGGGCTAAGCCCCTTATTTTTTGAGAAACTCTTTTGCCTTATCCAATACTTGCTTTTCCTGAGGGCTGAGGGACCCAAAGCCCTCTTGGTTAATCTTGTCTAAAATACGATCCACTTCCTTCCTTAAGAGTTCTTTTTCGCTGATATTAACGGTAAAGGCTTGTGGAGAGAAACGTTTTTTCATTTTGAGCCATTTAGGCTTTTCAAAACTAGCAGCTTTTGTAGACCCAAAGCTCAGCCCCTTTTCGAAAATCCTAAAGCAGATAAAACCTGCTAAGAGACCTCCTAAATGAGCAGAGTTAGCCACATTGGCATCCCCTCCTAATTCATTCACTAATAGGCCAAACCCCTCAAGGGCCAAGACGCCTGCAACCAGCCACTTGGGCTTTAGCTGGATAGGCAGGATAAAAAAGAGCAGTAAAGTAATCGGCTGATCTGGATAGAGGCAGCAAAAGTACATCAGAAGGCCTAGAATACCCGCCGAAGCTCCAACAAGCGTACTCGTGCTAGAAAGATGCAGGCTCAACCACGCC
>CAZEFS010000194.1:0-609 GCA_964511545.1 uncultured Opitutales bacterium | reverse complement strand
GTCCGCCTAAAAATATGGAACAGAGGTATACCCCTAGTAGTTTCCTTGGGCCTAGGTGCATTTCAAGGGGTTTTCCCACAAAATATAGCCCAAGGAGATTGAGTAGCAAATGCAAGATCCCTCCATGAAAGAGAGCATACGTTAAGATCGTCCATATATAGCCAGACCTTATCCCCGGGCCTGACAGCACAAGACTTTGCAGCATCCAAGCTTGATTGAACCCTTCTACAAGAATACTTTGACACACAAAGCAGATAATACTTGCTATCAAAATCCATTGAATAGGGCTTTCTGGGTTGGCACCCGCAGGAGTATAAAAACGACGCACATTAAACATAAAAACAAGGATCGTACACAAGTTTTATAAAAAAGCAATGGCTTTTAGTAGTAGAGAACCCATACTACCTGACAAAAAAAAGGGGCGAGCTATAAGCTTGATAAACAGAGGGAAAGCTGGCAGTCAAGCTTGTATGAAAAACAAAAAACCCAGCTAACGGATATGTGCGTGTATTGCATAAACCCAGCTAAAAGCCATTGAAGGTCACTTTTTCGCCCCCCTGTATTACCTTACTTTTGATCACTTTATCCACTCCCGTTCCACTGTTTATG
>CAZEFS010000193.1:0-1737 GCA_964511545.1 uncultured Opitutales bacterium | reverse complement strand
TTAAAAAAAGATTGTTTCACCGTTTTTTAAGATGAAGAAGAAAAAGTAGTGATGCCCCCCCCCTTCAAGCTTCGCTCTTCAGGCGTCGTTCTGCGAACTATGCCCGACAAGACGAGCTACGCCCGACACGTCAGGCTTCAGGCTTCGCTTTAAAAGCTACGCCTGACACGTCGGGCGGCAGGCCCCCCCCCAAGCCAGGCAAGAGCTAGGATTTCGACGTAGCTTGAGAAGCGTAGGCGAAAGACCCCCTCCCCCCTATTTTGATAGTTAAACCTACTTGGCCAAAGTCTACAAACCTCAGCTTATAAAGAGTTTTTATTATCAGAGTGGCTTAAAAAAGGATGAATTGAGTCTTCTTTTTTAAAAAGAAGAAATTCTCTACTGGACCCTCCCCCCTACGCCTAACAAGTTAGGCTTCGGGCGGCAGGCCCCCTACTCAAAGTAAGAGCTATATTCTTCCATAAAGCGAGCCGAGGTAGTGAAGGTAGCCAGCATTTTCCTTCCATAACGTATTAAGCTCTGCACTCGTACAGCGCCAGGACCAGTTACCGTAGGGCTGGGCAGGCGTGTTGAAACGTCCTTCGCTACCGAGGCTAAGGGCATCCTGTAGTGGGAAAATAGCAAGCTGACATACGGAAGCATAGGCTGCACGGAGAAGATCCCAGGGTACGGCGCTGCCATCTACTCTGAGGTACTCTCTAAAGTCTCTTTGGGTTGTGGGCGAGGCGTTATGGTACCATCCCCAGGCAGTATCATTATCATGTGTGCCGGTGTAGATGACTTGATTCTGGGCCAAGTTATGCAGGCGATTCGCATCATCTTTTGCACTTCCAAAGCCAAACTGCAAGACAGCCATACTCGGAAGGCCGGTGGCGGCAAGGAGGTCTTTCACGGGCTGTGTAATGAGGCCTAGGTTCTCTGCGATGAGGTTTAACTTTCCTTCAAAATGCTCGGCTAGGGCCTGAAAAAAACCTAAGCCTGGGCCTTTTTGCCAGCTGCCAGTCCGTGCGTCTTGACTACCAGCAGGTACAGCCCAGAAGGCCTCAAAGCCTCTGAAATGGTCTAGGCGGATGCAGTCAAAGCATTTTTGGCCCATGGCTAGGCGCTGGATCCAAAATGAATACTGCGTTTGCTTTAAGATCTCCCAATTATAAAGGGGATTGCCCCAGAGCTGCCCTGTGGGCGAAAAGTAATCGGGCGGCACGCCTGCCTGAAGGCTAGGCTGCTGGTCTTCATCCAGCAAAAAGAGCTCTGGCTGGGCCCAGACATCGGCGCTATCTTCTGCTACAAAGATGGGTAAGTCTCCAATTAGAGTGATATTTTTGGCTTTGGCATAGGCTCTTAGCTGAGACCACTGGGCAAAGGCGATGTATTGCAAAAACTGATAAAACTCGCTTTCCTCTCCTAAAGCTTTATCCAGACTGGCTTCAGTATAAGGATGCGTCTTGTGCCACGTAGAGAGGCTCTTGCCCGCGTTTCGATCTTTTAAGGCCATGAAGCGTGCGTAAGGATCTAGCCAGCTGCGTTCTGCTTCACAAAAGCTTTCGAAGCTCTGAAAGCCAGGGTAGGTTCTAGCTTGATTCCTGTAGGCAGCGTAGGCCTTTTTTGCTAGGGGCCAAAAAAGGGTATACACCTGCTCATAGTTTACCCTGGAGGGATCTTTGCTTTTATAGGGTTCTAGATCCTCTGTCGCTAGATAAGAGAGCTGTACGAGGGCCTCTAGGTCGATAAAGTAGG
>CAZEFS010000192.1:733-1742 GCA_964511545.1 uncultured Opitutales bacterium | reverse complement strand
GGGCTTGCAGAAAAAATTGATTCTTTCACAAAGGAACAGTACCTCAAGCTAGAAGATCTGAGTGCCTTTCGGATCTGTGGCATTCTTTCAGGCCTGAATAAACGAATTTCCAAAAAAGATAATAGAGCCTGGGCCTTCTTTCAGGTAGCGGGCCTTCAGCAAACGATACCCATCAACCTATTTCCAGATGCCTATGAGGGCTCTCCTTTAGCTCAAAACCAATTACAAGAGGGTATGCCTGTAGTGGTGGAAGGAACTGTGCGAAATAAAGCCCAAGACCTGCGTCTTAACGCCCACAGCATCCATAGCCTAAAAGGAAGGCTGAATCACCTGGTTAAGGCTATCCATATCGTAGTAGATACTCAAAAACAGACAGATGAGTTTCTCGCCCATCTGAGCCACTATATCCACACCCATGAGGGCCCTTGTGAACTGAGTTTAAGCTTTTTGATGCCAGACCAAAGCCTGCTGGATGCTGAAATTGCAAAGTCCTTACGCTTTATGCTGAAGCCCGAAGTCTTCCAAGAATGGCGCCAGCACCCGGCAGTAGTGGCTATACATCCGAAAGTAACCGTGCTAGAAAGGCCAGCCCTACCTCGCTATATGCGGTTTGCGAGCGCTACAAAGGTGGCTGCAAGCTAAGGCAAAAGGGCGTTCTCCACAAGCCGGGTTTGATACTGCTGGAGGAGGCTCTTAAGAAGCTGCTTCATCTCGATCTGTTTAGGTAAGTTCTGATCTACAAGGTTATGCTTAAGGTAAAAATCTTCATGAGTATTATAAAACTCTTTTGTATGCTGCCCATCAAAAACCAGCCAGTAGCCGTCCTGCCTCAGAACATACGCCCCATTTCGGTAAAAGACTGCAAAACGGCGGCTTGTGGGGTCTAGTACACTCTCTCCAAAACTAAGAAAGGGCTGGTCATAGTTGAGATAGTCTAAAATAGAGGGCATGATGTCCGTTTGCTGGGTATAGTCTGCCTGGTACCCTTTTAGGGTAGACGACCCTGGAT
>CAZEFS010000192.1:0-723 GCA_964511545.1 uncultured Opitutales bacterium | reverse complement strand
GGTATACGCGGGCGTCCGGTTTTCAGGCTATATTGAGGATAGTAGACGCTGGAACTATGATCTGCTGTAATGACAAAAAGGGTATTTTTATACCACGGAAGTTGAGAGACTGTATCAAAAAATACTTTGAGGCAATGGTCCACATAACCGATGCTTTCATGAATCCCTAAAGGTCCCTTCGGGAAATGACCTTTATATTCGGGCGGGAGGGTATAAGGGTGGTGAGAAGACAAGGTAAACACACTCGCACAAAAAGGTTCTTGAAAGGTACTTAGCTTTTCTGCGAAAAAATTTAAAAAAGGCCCATCGTAGATACCCCAAACACCATCATAGTCGTCATCATTGGCATACTCGTCCTTTCCGTAGTAGCTCTGAAAGCCGGTAATTTTAGCAAATCTATCAAAGCCCATGGTACCATTCCTCCCCCCATGAAAGAAAGCCGTCGTATAGCCCTTGGCCCCTAAAATAGCTGGCAAGGCCTGGAGGGCATTCCCCGCATAGGAAGAGACAAAATACGCATCGGCCATTAAGGAAGGTAGGCCAGCAAAAATAGAGCTCACACTTTGTAGAGAAATAGACCCATTTGCGTAGGCATCCAGCACGAGAGATTGGTCTAGCAGGCTATCCAAAAAAGGGGTATAGCCCTTGTAGGGAGGCGGCAAATCTTTGTTGAGCCCGCCCACATACTCGGCCGCAAAGCTTTCGAGAATAATTACGACTACG
>CAZEFS010000191.1:0-1769 GCA_964511545.1 uncultured Opitutales bacterium | reverse complement strand
CTGCTAGGCCTGTCCAGGCATGCCTTAAATACCAGCTACTGTTCGTTTTATAGGCTGTGGTTTCGAGGATCTGCCTGGCTTCTTCATATTTAGCTTCTTGGAGAAGGACGCTACTGAGCTTGAGGACAATCGAGCTATAGGCCTCATCCTCAGGGGCTAAGGTGGCGAGGATTTTTTTATAGAAGCCTTCAGCTAGGCTGGGCATACCGATTTCAGCGGCAGCATCGGCTAAGAATGGATCCCAGTGGAGGCTAGAGTCTTGTAAGGGTAAATGAGAGTTTGCTAGGGGTGCTTCTGCAGCGGAGAATGAGATAGCAGGTGTTAGCAGGAAGAGGAGAAAGATGATAACCCTATAATGCATATAAAAAAACGAAGTGTACCAGCATAAAAAGCCAAAACCTATACAAAAGTAGATGAGATAGCATAGCCTAAAATCATTAAAAGGCTCTCTTGAAAGCAGACAAGCGTAAAAAGCTAGAAGGGAAGATTGACTTTGGTGAAAACTTGATTAGCAATTAAATTTCATCTTCTTGGTTTACCTCTGAATCCTTAATGTTCATGAAAAATCCGATCCGTGTAGCTATTACAGGTGCTGCAGGCCAGATTGGCTATAGCTTATTATTTCGTATTGCATCCGGTGCTGCGTTTGGCCTTGACCAGCCTGTGATCCTTCACCTCATCGAAGTAGAGCCTGCCTTGCCTGCTCTAAAAGGACTTGTTATGGAATTAGAAGACTGCGCCTTTCCGCTTTTGCATGGGATAGTGCCCACTGCAGATTTAAGCGAGGGCTTTAGGGATGTAAACTGGGCCTTGCTAGTCGGCAGTGTGCCCCGTAAAGCGGGTATGGAAAGGAAAGATCTCCTCAACATCAACGGTGCTATTTTCACCAAACAGGGCAAGGCCTTAGAGAGCCATGCAGCCAGTGATGTTCGTATCTTTGTGGTAGGCAACCCCTGCAATACCAATTGCTTGATTGCTAAAGAAAATGCCAAAGCCATTCCATCGAACCGCTGGTTTGCCATGACCCGACTCGATGAAAACAGAGCAAAGGCCCAACTGGCTCAGAAGGCTAAGGTCCAAGTCTCGGATGTGAGTAAGCTAGCCGTATGGGGTAATCACTCTTCTACCCAGTATCCTAATTTTTATGATGCGAAGATACAGAACAAGCCGGTTCTGGAAAGTATTCCTAATGAGCAGTGGCTCCAGCAGACTTTTATCCCCACTGTGCAAAAGCGAGGCGCGGCTGTGATTGAAGCCAGGGGCGCATCCTCAGCTGCTTCAGCAGCAAATGCAGTGATAGACTCTCCATTCCTTAAGCAGTGAGACCCCAGAAGGGAATTGGCATAGCGTAGGTGTGGTATCGGATGGGTCTTATGGCATAGAGAAGGGTCTTGTATATTCTTTCCCTATCCGAAGCTCTAAAAACCAGTGGACTATCGTTCAGGGTCTGGCACTCAATGACTTTAGTCTTAACAAAATTCAAGCCTCAGAGGCTGAACTCCTTGAGGAAAAGGCTGCTGTGAAGGATCTAGGGCTGATTTAGAGACTATACCTCTCGCATAACTCTACTATACTGAGGTTTTTCAAAAAATAAATGAACAGATTCCAAGCCTTAGGAAAGGCGATTGAGGAGGGAGTCTTTTGCGCTGTGGATCAGAAATTGGATATCTTTAGGGCTTGGCTTTTGGCTTTCTTTGCTATTCCAGCGTGCCTCCACTGCTTTTTCTATGCTGACGCAAAGGCCCTCTAGGGTGTCTTCTTCGGCAAAG
>CAZEFS010000190.1:0-1829 GCA_964511545.1 uncultured Opitutales bacterium | reverse complement strand
CTCACCTTGTCATCTGGACGACCACGCCCTGGACCCTCCCCGCCAACCTTGCCATCGCCGTCCATCCAGACCTAGACTACGTAGCCCTAGACACAGGAGAAGAAGTTCTCATTATCGCTAAGGCCCTCCAAGCTAGCTTCAGCCAGGCCTACCCCCTCCCCCCCTCGGCTCAAGTTATAGAAATTTTTCAAGGAAAAACCCTCGAGGGCCTTAAGGCCCAGCATCCTTTTATAGATAGGGAAAGCCTGATCCTTTTGGCAGACTACGTCACCACAGATAGCGGTACAGGCTGCGTCCACACAGCTCCTGGCCACGGGCTAGAAGACTATCTCAGCGCCCTCAAATATGGCCTTGAGGTTTATTGCCCTGTGGATGAAAAGGGCTTGTATGTGGATGACGGGCAGGTCCCCCCCAGTTTGGTGGGGGCTAGCATCCTCCCTAAAAAGGGCCACAGGCTCGCCAATGAAGCGGTCCTGGAGCTCTTGCAAGCTCGCGGAGCCCTATTGAAGCAGGAGCCTTACCAGCATAGCTACCCTCACTGCTGGAGGTCAAAAACGCCTCTCATATTCAGAGCCACAGACCAGTGGTTCATCGCCCTAGACAAAAACTGCCTAAGAGACAAGCTCCTCAAGGCTATCCCAAGCGTACAGTGGCTGCCAGACTGGGGCCAAAAACGTATCCAGGGCAGTATCAGCTCCCGGCCAGACTGGTGTATCAGCCGCCAACGTGCCTGGGGGATACCTTTGCCTATCTTTTATGATGAAGCCGGTACCCCCCTCCTAGATGCTGGCATTATCGATTTCATCGCCGAGAAGATCCGCCACCTCGGCTCTCAAATTTGGTTCGAACACAGCGCCGAAGCCCTCCTGGAAGGAGCCCCACCCCTCCCCCCAGCGTTTAAAGGAAAATTTTTACACAAAGGGAGTGACACCCTGGATGTGTGGATAGACTCTGGCTGTAGCCACCAAGCCGTACTCAAAACACACCCTGAGCTTTCCTTCCCAGCAGACTTGTATGTCGAAGGCAGCGACCAACACCGTGGTTGGTTCCAGTCTTCCCTGTGGACGAGCATGCTAGCCCATCAATCCCCCCCCTATAAGGCCATCCTCACACACGGCTTTGTGGTGGATGAAGATAAGAAAAAAATATCAAAAAGCGGCAGCAAGCCTCAAAGTGCCGACAGCTACGTGAAGCGCTTCGGGGCAGACCTCGTTCGCCTCTGGGTCGCCTCCGAAGACTATAAGGACGACATCACTCTCTCTGAAGGCATTTTCCAGCAAATCAGCCAAAGCTACCGGAATTTACGGAATACCTTTCGCTTTATCCTAGGCAACCTGGCAGACTTTAATCCCGCCACAGATAGTATCTCCCCCCAGGAGTGGACAGCACTGGATAAATGGGCTATACACGAGCTGAACGGGCTTATCCATCAGTGCCACAAGGCTTATGAAGGCTACGAGTTTCATAAGGTCTACCAGGCCCTCACTCGCTTTTGCTCGACTGTCCTTTCCGCTACCTATCACGATATCTTAAAAGACCGCCTCTACACCTACGGCCCAAGCTGGAAAGACCGCCGCTCTTCTCAAACAGTACTCTACGCTGTGCTAGATACGCTCCTTCGTCTCTGCGCACCCCTCCTTCCCTTTACGAGTGACGAAGCCTGGTGCTACCTCACCCAGGGGTCTGCGTTGGCTCCATCTATACACCTTCAGCCCTTTCCAGAAGCTAAAACTGAATGGTCTTTCCCCAAAGAACATGCCGATATAGAAGCCCCCCTAACCCCGCTACCTCCATTTGCGGTTTCTGCAGATGTTTCTCGTAACACTTGG
>CAZEFS010000189.1:0-1834 GCA_964511545.1 uncultured Opitutales bacterium | reverse complement strand
GTGAATATCGGGAACCCTCATGCCATCATCCAGGTAGAGACTCTCGATAAAGCTCAACTCCTCGCGATAGGCCACAAAATAGAAAACCATCCTCGCTTTCCTAAAAAAACAAACGTGCAATTTGTAGAAGTGATAGACGCGCATACCCTCCGCATAGCTATCTGGGAAAGGGGAGCTGGGTATACCCTAGCATCCGGCAGTAGCGCAGCTGCTTGTGCTGCCTGGGCTGTAAAGCTGCATCTTTGCTCTTCACCTTTGCGTATTCTGATGGAAGGAGGAACCCTGCTGGGTGAAGTAAGCCCAGACGGTGAAGTGAGCATTACCGGCCCAGCTAAAGCTATAGCTAAGATAGACCTGATTTTTTAAGCTCCTCCAAAAGTAAGCGATCTTCGCCCTAGCTATTGTCCCGAAAACTTCTTAGCATGTACCATGGCTTTGTCTTATCTTTCTCTATCCCCAAGAGAGCATTGGTCTTTTTATGTTTTTGATCATATTCAAGACCCTTTTTACTTAGAAGATAAAGATCGCTTGCTTATCTACTACAACAAAGCCTTTTTAGAGCTTTTTGGACCAAAAACCCTTCCCTTAGCTGGGCAAGAGCATTTTAGCTTGTTTCCTAACCGGTCCTTATTAGACCAGCTTTACCTGCAGCTTGAAAGCCAGCCAGACATCTCTTCAGTAGTCCCTGCAGTAGGCCATTCGGTAGAGCTTACTATGGAGCTTCGCTCGAGTAAAGGAGGGCTTTTTAACACGCTAGTCAGTATTCATAAACTGCTTTATGAAGGGGAGATCCGATACCTAGGCTTTATAAAACCACCTAAAACCAATCCTCAAGAAGCCTTACAACACTCTAACCAGCAAATTGAGATTCTCAACAAGGAATACTCTAGAGCTCTTGCCACAGCTAATCGTATGGCAGAGCAAGCTGCTGCAGCGAATAAGGCTAAGAGCGAGTTTTTAGCCAATATGAGCCATGAGA
This sequence comes from uncultured Opitutales bacterium, assembly GCA_964511545.1. Lineage (GTDB taxonomy): Bacteria > Verrucomicrobiota > Verrucomicrobiia > Opitutales > CAZEFS01 > CAZEFS01. The sequence continues at coordinate 855 of CAZEFS010000189.1, read as the reverse complement.
TCCGAACTCCCATGAATGCTGTTATTGGAATGACGACCCTCTTAGCAGATACCATTTTAAGTCCGACTCAACAAGACTTTGTAGAAACCATAAAATTTAGTAGCAAAGCCTTGCTAAGCCTCATCAATGACATTTTAGACTTTTCCAAGATAGAAGCAGGTAAAATGCAAGTAGAAAACATTCCCTTTAATTTTAGAGCCTGCCTCGAAGAGGCGCTAGACCTCTTTGCGCTGGAGGCTAGCAAAAAACACCTCGATCTGTCGCTGAGCATAAGCCCTGAATTAAACCCTCACCTAATAGGAGACCCCACTCGCCTTCGGCAAATAGTCATCAACCTGCTAGGAAATGCCCTGAAATTTACTGAAAAAGGTAGCATACAAGTCCGCGCTAGCAAACAAGAAAGCACGGGCCCCCTGCAAGCGATTTTAATTGAAATCCAGGACAGCGGCATAGGCATTTCACAAGACAGGCTTGATATTTTATTTAAGCCCTTTACTCAGGCAGATTCCTCTACCACCCGCAAATATGGCGGAACAGGCCTGGGTCTTACCATCTGCAAATACCTAGCTGAAGCCATGGGTGGAGACATTACCGTAGAAAGCCAGGTAGGCCTAGGCTCTACATTTAGGGTGGCTATCCAGGCAGCTCTGGATACCTCACCCAGGGACGAGCCTGAGCAAGCAGAGCTGCTTAAAAACAAGTCTATCTTATTTATTTCTAATGGCGATATGAATGCTTGTATCCTTTCCTCTGTTCTGCAAAAATGGGGCTTAGTCCCCTACCCTTCTCCTAGCCTAGAAAATAGCCTAAGGTCAGGGAAAAATTTGTCTACTTTTCATGTCTTGCTCTTGGACC
>CAZEFS010000188.1:0-1838 GCA_964511545.1 uncultured Opitutales bacterium | reverse complement strand
TTCTTCTTGAAAGCTCCAGGTGTTAGAGCGTTTAGTTTTTCACAGACTTCGATGTCCGCGTCGCCCAAGCCATGATAGCCATGGGCTTTTAGACAGAGACCTTAGGAGACCCCCTCCCCCCCAAGATTAAAAGTGACATTTTTCTATAATTCTTCTGCTAAACCGCTTCTTAAGAGCTCAGTTTAGCTAGTCTCGCTTTCTTGATTTAGCTTTGTTGAAAGGCAAAAGACTATCCTATTCAAAGCGTTTTCACTTACTTCCAAGAAAAAATCATAGACTGCACCATGTCTTCCGCCTCTCAAGCCTTACCTAGAACGCTTTTCCCCTTTATTGGGTATTTCCTAAAGGGTCATAAGTCTGCTATAGTCCCTTATTGCCTACTGGCCTTTGCGGCAGGCTTCTGGGGGCCTTTGAATAGCCTCCTTTTAAAGCAGCTGATAAATAGCCTGCCTGCAGCTGCCCAAGAGGGAGTCGGTCTTTTGTGGGTTCCCGCCAGCTTACTGGTGCTAAACTTCATTGTATTGGATAACTTTACCTGGCGGGGTGCGACCTATATTCGGTATCGTTTTTTACCGTCTTTGTTAAGCCAAATAGATAGTGCTTTATTAGGTTATACTTTGCAGCATTCCTATCAGTTTTTTCAGGAGCGCATGGCTGGCACGCTGTCTAAGCAGTTCTTTCAGTGTGTCGATGGAATAGAGAAGATCCTTTCTTCTAGTCTCTGTAACTTTTTGAGAGCTTCTTCATTGCTGCTTATGGCCTTTATCTGTGCCTTTGGGGTGCATCCAGTTTTTTTTACGATTCTTGTGGTTTGGAGTCTTATTTTTTTTAGCTTCAGTTTAGGCATGTCCAAAAAGCTCGCTACTTTAGCAGAAGAGCAGGCAGCCAAAGAGTCTGTTTTGGGCGGGCAGATTATTGATAGCTTATCCCATGCAATGAGTGTACACCTCTTTTCTGGGAGGCAGCACGAAACCAGCCGCCGAGAGCCAGCCTTGGCTGAATACAAGAAAGCCTATCAAGCCAAGGAACGTTACGCGCTTTGCATGCATGCTATACAAGGCGGTCTTATCGCCTTGATGATGGCTTTTGCGGTCTACTTTCTGATCTACTTGTACGGGAAGGGTTTGGTGACGATAGGGGACTTTGCTCTCATCTTGGGTCTATCTATGGAGACAGGCCATATGATGTGGTTCACTATGTCAGAAGTGGATGAATTCAATAAGGCAGCGGGCCGCTGCAAGCAAAGCTTAAAGTCTTTGCTCCTACCCCTTTCTATCCAAGATAAGCCGGAGGCTAAGCCTCTAGAGTACAAAGCAGGTAAAATCACTTTCGATCAAGTGACTTTCCAGTATCAGAAAGGCAAAGACTTGTTTCAGGATCTATCTGTAGAAGTCTTACCTGGTCAAAAAGTGGGCCTCGTGGGCTATTCTGGTGGAGGCAAGACCAGTTTTATCAGCCTCATGCTAAGGCTCTATGACTTAGATAAGGGCCGTATACTCATAGATGGGCAAAATATACAGGACATCACTCAAGCTTCTTTGCGGGAAGCCATTGCTGTGATTCCTCAAGATCCCGCTCTCTTTCATAGGAGCTTGATGGAAAACATTCGCTATGGCCGTCTGGATGCTACCGATGCAGAAGTGATGGAGGCAGCTAAAAGGGCACATGCCCATTTATTTATTCAGCAGCTTCCTCAAGGGTATGATACGTTGGTGGGAGAGCGTGGGGTAAAGCTATCGGGTGGACAGCGTCAACGTATTGCTATTGCACGGGCTTTTCTGAAGAATGCACCTATTCTTGTTTTAGACGAGGCTACGAGCCAGCTAGATTCCCTTACC
>CAZEFS010000187.1:0-1863 GCA_964511545.1 uncultured Opitutales bacterium | reverse complement strand
GCTCGGCGAGCTACGCCCGACACGTCGCTGCAAGAGCTACGCCCGGCAGGCCAACCAAGATAATACGTGGTTCTGCAAGAGGTCTCCTGAATAAACCTATTCCAGACAAGCGTCAATGCATACCCATTTTTGTAGCTGACTCAATTTTACGGTAATCATACTACACTCCACCCCCTCTACATGCATAGCTCCATCATCATAGGCATACAGCACCGCTGGTCTTTGCTGATGAAACTGCGCTGAATAGGGGCTTGGCTGCACTACGCTGATCTGCCTTATGGATAGGCTCTGCCCCCTCGCATGAAGGCAGGCTAGGTCTTTTGCTTTACCTATGCTAAATGTATAAGCATTCAGATCCACCACCATCTGTTTTCCAAATGCCACAGTCTTCAATAATACTTTTGGCCTCTGTATAGTTATAGTTTCACTCTCTCTAAAGACAAACTCTGGACCAAAGTCTACTACCATATTACCGTCTTGCACCCGTGCATACAGGACATCTTTTGTCGCTCTTAAATCCATATCAAAGGCTTTCTAAGTCCAGGCAGGTGTTTTCTCTAGGGAAATACCCGTCATTGCCTTGCGGACTATACCTGAGTTTCTTTTACCCACAGGTCCACTTGTTTTTTAAGAAAGCGGATGAATAAAGGATGCTCATTCAGGCAAGGGATGAGCTTCAGACTCTCACCTCCATGCTCCAGGAAGTTTTCTTGTCCACCCATCGCAATCTCTTCTAGCGTCTCTAAACAATCCGAAACAAAGGAGGGTGAAAGCACTAGCAAGCGCTTAACACCTCTCTTGGCTAGGGCCGTAATGGTATGGTCTGTAAAGGGGTCAAGCCACGGGTCTTTTAATAACCTAGACTGGAAAGACACACTATATACATCCTCTTTCAGGCCTAATTTTTGAGTAAAAAGCTCCACAGTCTTCAGGCACTGATGTTTATAGCAGGTAGCGTGCACAGGATTAGCCTGTTTGCAGCAATCTTTTCTTTTGAGGCAATGGGCCTTGGAGCAATCGCTAATTTTTAGGTGCCGCTTTGGCAGACCATGAAAGGTAAAGAGCAAGTGGTCAAACCCTTCTTTGAGGCTGGGCCTGGCAGACTCACAGAGCGCTTCTATATAGTCTGGGTCTTGGTAAAAAGGCTGCAAGACTTTGAACTGCATCTCAGGCGCATAGGCCTCTAGACAGTCTAACGTGCGTACGAGCACTGTTTCATAGCTAGACATTGCGTATTGCGGATACAAGGGCATGATAAATAGGTGCCGTACTCCCTTCTGACGCAACTGTTTTATAGTATCCGGAATAGAAGGCAAACCATAGCGCATGGCTACGGCTACTGGGAAGCTCAGTTCTTTTTGCAGGCGGTCTCTTTGCTTAAAGCTCGTGACAATCAAGGGGGAGCCTTCGTCAGTCCAAATACTTTTGTAGGCCTCAGCAGAACGCTTGGGCCTAAAGGGGAGGATAAAGGCATGTAAAATCAGTTTTCTAAACCAATACGGGCCATCGAGCACACGCTCATCGCTTAAAAATTCTTTGAGGTAGGCACGTACATCTGCCTGCGCAGAGGACTTGGGGGATCCCAAATTAAGGAGTAACACAGCATGCATGAGTACCTTATATGGAGCAGTCTTGCATAAAGATCAACCTCAGAATCCATTAGATCGCTTGCAGACCTACGTATGATCTTGCTTGGCCTGCAGGGCGTAGCTCGTAGAGCGACTTGTCAGGCGAAGCTTTTAAAGCGTAACCTGAAGCCCGACGTGTCAGGCATAGCTCGCAGAGCGACGCCTGAACCCAGAGAGCAACAGACAAGGGTTATGCAAGAGGTCTATTCCTTTTTCATCTCTACACATCTTATTC
>CAZEFS010000186.1:0-1875 GCA_964511545.1 uncultured Opitutales bacterium | reverse complement strand
GCCCTCAAGGAAACCCTAGTACAGCAGGGAGCACCAGAGGGTATGAAGCAAAAAAGCCTAGAGTATATCTTCATCCCTCAAGAAGCTGGAGAATTGAGCCTTCCACCTTTGGAGATCCATTTTTTTAATCCAGAATTCCAGCGCTACGAGACGCTGAGCTGCCCTATTCCGCCTTTAAGTGTGCAAGCACCTAAGATGCCCTACCAAGCACTCTTAAAGGAAACAGCAACAGCAGAGCCCCCTCAAGAAAAACCAAGTTTAAAAGAAAGCCAGGCTGCCGCTGCCCTGCCAACGCTAAGACTACAAGCCCATCTAGGTACCCTCAGGCCTTCTATCTTGCCTAGCCTGTTTTATTCTAGCTTGTATTGGGGAGCTCAAGGGGGTGTACTCATCCTGATTATAGGGGCTTTAGTGTACAGATGGCTCGCTCAACTCAGCCAAAAAAAGGCTTTAAACCAGCAAGGGACTCAAGCGCTAGATAGGCTCCTTGAAGCATCTAGGATGGCTGCCCTAGCAGGAAAAGAAGCTGAATTTTTTGATACTATTTATGGTATTCTAAGCTTAACGTGCCTGCACTGCAGCCAAGGGCCTAGTTTAAAAAGCCTAGAGGAATTTTTAAACGACCGTGCAGCACCTCCAGAAATACTCTCTGCAGCCCGGCAATTCTGGGACCTGAGGGAAAGCTATACCTTTGGAGGCGGCTGTGCTCGGCCCCTTCAGTTAAAAGCTATCTATCGTGACCTAGAATCCTTTGTGACTTATTTAAGATCATGTCTGAGCTAAAATCTTTAGTGTATGGCCTCATCCTTTATATAGGCGGGGCCGGTATCCTGTGTGCGAATAGAGGACCTCAAGACCTCTTTGATCAAGGGAATACAGGTTATAGCCAGGGCTGCTATAAAGAGGCTATTCAAGCCTATAAAGCCACCCTTGCCTATGGAGAGAGCCCAGAGCTTTACTTTAACCTGGAAGAAGCCTACTTACAAGAAGGCCTTATAAGCCAGGCCTTGCTAGCCTATGAGCGCCTAGCCCTCTTGGCTCCTTACTCCAAGCTAAAACCTGCTGCATTTGAGAAGATAAGAGCATATTATCAAGACCCTAAATGGAGCTTAGCTCAGCGCTTAGCTAGGGCCCTTCCCTATCCGAATGGGTGGTCGTGGCTGGTAGGGATGTCTTTTTGGGGATTCGTAACGTCTTGCCTAGGACTCTGGCTCAATAGGCTGAGAAGCAGGATGTTTTACTGGTTTTTGACACTGAGCCTAGGAGGTCTTGTTCTAGCAAGTATAGGGTGCTTGGGTTGGCAAAACTACAGAAAAGTAGGCATTGTACTGCATCCAGCCCCGTTGAAACTAGCACCCACCCCTCAAAGCCCCTACCTAGAAACCTTGGCTTTAGGCACTTGGGTACACTTAGAAAAGCAGACAGAAGGCTACGCTTGGGTGGTGCTACCCCATGGGCAAAAGGGCTGGCTAAATGCAGAAGATCTGGAATGGCTGATAGCCCCCAGGGCCGACAAACAGCTAGGACCCCAGCCTAGTCTTTAAGCCATTCCTCAAACCCCAAGGAAGTCAAGCAGCGGAAAACCTTGGAGACTATTTTGCCTGCAACTCAGGTTTTATCCGGTGATTTATAAAACGTTTAGGGATGAGAACTACTATCGGAACGAAGAGGCCGTAGCGTAAACGAAACCGGTGTATCTATGAGCTCCCAGCCCTGATCCTTGATAGCAGTGCGGTATTGATCTGCCAAAGGATAGTCTTTTGCAGCTTTTGCAGCTTGGCGCTTTTGAGCCAAATCTAGTATTGCCAGTGGGATGGCTGCCTGCAAAACAGGGGCCTCTGGACTGGCTTGAGGAGAAATAGAACTATCTTTTTT
>CAZEFS010000185.1:0-1892 GCA_964511545.1 uncultured Opitutales bacterium | reverse complement strand
GCTCAGCACAGTGGCTATCCCCTGCAAGACCTTGGTGAGCTTTTCATCGTGGATAGAAGGATAGGCCTTTCCGCTAGGATGGTTGTGGGCAAGGATGACTCCGCTTGCAGAGCGCTTTAGGGCAGCTTCTATCACCTTTCTAGGGTACACTTGCGCTCTATCCACTATACCTTCTTCTAGTCTTTGTACGCCATCCTTCATGAGGCGATAGGCACTATCTAGGTAAGCAATTTCGAAAACTTCATGCTTATAGCTGCCTAAGCGGCTCCTCCAAAAGCGCTCTATTTTATCTGTACTGTTTAAAACCACCTGGTCTTCCGCTTCCTGTTGTAAATAGAGCTCCGTAATACTTTTGACTACCTTCAAGGCTACCGGTGCTACACTGCCCAGGCCTGGCATAGCCTCCAAATCATGAGGCTTTGCATCCAAAATCCCCTTGAGGTTTCCAAAGCGTTGGACCAGGGCTTTAGCCGTAGGTTTTACATCTTTTCTAGGAATGCAAAGGGTAAGCAGCAATTCTACCACTTCATAATCCGCAAAACCCTCAAAGCCTGTCTTGGTAAAACGCTGCCTAAGGCGCTCTCTATGCCCTTGTGCATGGTGTTGTAAAGACATACGCCGATAAACGCTATATATCTTAGACCAAATTCCAAGCCTTTTTCTTAAACCACTGGGAAAACCTTTTTCTTTTGCCCTCTGGCTTCGCTAAAAGTGCATTTTCCACCCGGCTGCCATTAGACCCTGACTCTTTTTATACAGCAGATCCTCGGTCTCCTTGCCCGACTATAGAAACAGGATCTAATGAGAATTGACCAAAGTTCAGCTGCAACCCAGCCTGGCCCCCTATTCATTTATCGTTAGCCCTGGGACCTGTCTTTTAAGCTGCTCTTTAGCATTGCTAGTAAGCTGGGTACAGCCCCGTAAGTCTAATGTCTTCAGCTGAGTGAGTCCCACAAGGTGTTGTAAGCCCGCATCTGTTATCTGCTTACAACAAAACAAGTTTAAGTGAGTGAGCCACTGAAAGTTCTTGAGCGGAGCTAGACCTGCGTCCGTTATTTTTATACAGTTACCTAAGATTAGTTCCGTTATTTCAGGGTTTTCTTGTAGTTCTTTTAGTAAGTCCTCATCTGTAAGGGTGTCCTTGTGTATTGATAAATTCAATGGCTTTGATGGAAAAACAACGCCTTCGATGGTGAAAGCGATGCCTTTTGCATTCAGCTTGTGCAGTAGTCTGATAGTCGTAGCTGGGCAGTAGTCCAAAACCATGCGCTTGAGCTGAGTAGCATTCTCTGCAATCGTGTCTAGCCCTGATGCTGTTACTCCTCTACATCTCGTTAAATTTAGCTCCTGCAGGTTTTCAAAACGCTCAGGGAGGATGCGCAATACAGCATCTGTAAGGTGTTCGCAGCCTTCTAAATTCAAAGACTGTAGACAACGATTTTTCTTCAGAAAAGATATTAAATCTGCGTCCTGTATCGCAGGCCAGTGACTAAAATTTAAATGAATGACTTGTCTGTTCAGGAATTCAATTTGTTTCTTTTGCTTTAGAAGTTTTTGCTGGAAGCGTTCATCCATACGCTTTTTAACTGCTCTTGCTTCGCTTTTCCTTCCAATGTCTTTCAAAAACCATGCATAGTCCCTATACAAGCCTATGTTTTTAGGGTCCTGGCTGATTTGCAGCTCAAAACGCTGGATAGCTAGTCGTTCATCTTAGACTGTTTACCTTCTCCGCTGTAAAGCGCTTCTAACTTTTCAAGGACTCTGGCTACTTTCCCGACTTCAAAGGCTTCGTTGAGCTTGTCTATAGCTAAGGCTATTGCTCCTTTTTCTGCATAGAAGTCAGCCAGCTTTTCTAAAGCAGCAGCGATGTTTGTAGTGTCCTCTAACTGCTG
>CAZEFS010000184.1:0-1909 GCA_964511545.1 uncultured Opitutales bacterium | reverse complement strand
ATAGCCCACTTGGCTAAGCATAAGCTGAATGCGAGCAATACTGCAGGCCGAACTTTCTTAGAGCAGATTCAAAATATGCGTAAGAACGAAAGCGATTCTACTGCTCCCATAAATGCCTCGGATAAAGCAGAAACTAGTACAGATAAGCCTGCAGCTTTATTGGATACTCCAGATAAAGCGATCGATTTCTTCAATCAAAAACAGCGCTCTGCTCTTGTGTCAAAAGTTCTTGAGTCAGCGTCTTGGAATGAAGCGCTCGACAGAGCTCTTGCTGGCATTAATCAGAAACGTGAAGCTATCCATCAGGAGCTATGTGCATCGCACCCAGAGAATCAATATCCAAGAAGACAACACCCTGGTCTTAGTTTTGCACCCCTCAGTGAGGAGGCAAGCAGCAATCTGAAAGGCAAATTCAGTAAGGATGCGCAAAAGGACTTTAATGAAGCTTATCAGAGCCGTATTAAGGCCAATGAAAAGAATCGTTATGAACTGCAATTTGAAAAGGCTATTCAGGATGGCTTTGCTCAAGCTTTGTTACCTTTAGATGCTGATGGAGCCGGGCGGGAAGCTTACGCTAATGCCTTGCAGCAACGCTTAGAGCCTGTTTTAGAAGGCATGATCCAAGAGATGATGGAAAAAAGTCTAGCCAGTCTTGTGTTCGGACAGAAATCTACTCTTGAGGGAGAAAAAGACAAAGCAATTGAAGCCTTGTCTGGAGACAATGAGGATGATAATTTCAAAAATAGACGACGAGGCTTTGGTGGTCGTTATGGCAACGATTCTGATAGTGAAGATGATTCTGAAGATGATTGGGGGGATTAGGATGTCTGCATGCCTTGCGTGCTGGTAGGCTAGACCTCTTGGGAAACCAGCTATTTTGGTTTCCCAAGCAGTCTAATCTCAGGAGTAGGGCTTATAGAGAAGGTATTTTACCTATTGAACTTTGGCTCTGAGAGCTAGTAAAGTTTAGCAAGGGATAGGACTTTTGAAGGTTCTATCCCTTCTTGCCTGTCTAAGAGGTAGGGCTAGGCAGAAGCCTTGAAAAAGGCTTGTGGGCTGGGCGAAAAGCCTTTAGGTTTTGAGCTATGACAGAGCTGTCTTTGGAAAAGATTAAGGAGTGTTTGAAGGTAGTGAAATACCCGGGATTTAGCCGGGATATTGTCTCTTTTGGCCTTCTGAAAGCCATTGAGCTGGAGGGCTCGGCGGCTCGCATAAGCTTGGGCCTAGCCAGCAAAGACCCTAAAATCGCCGAAGCGCTGATAGCCGACATTGAAAAGACCCTTATTGAGGCTAGGATAGGCATAGAGCTGGTGAGCGTAAGTATCATCCCCATTGAAGGCCGTACGGTGAGCCCAAGAGGCCCCGCACAAAGGCCAGCACAAGTCAAAGACGTCCGATACTTTGTGGCGATAGGCAGCGGAAAGGGCGGAGTAGGCAAGTCTAGCGTGACAGTCAACCTAGCAGTGGCTCTGCAGCAGCTCCTAGGGCCAGAGAAGCGAGTGGGTATCCTGGATGCGGATATTTACGGGCCGTCTATCCCTCTTATGATGGGAGTAGAAGAGGCGCCTGAGGTAGAGAATGACCTGATACAGCCCCTTGAGCGCTATGGGATTCGCCTTATGTCTATGGGGATGCTGATAGACACGGATGCGCCGGTGGTCTGGCGCGGGCCCATGATTATCAAAGCAATTGGACAGTTTGTCAACGATGTGAACTGGGGCAAGCTGGAGATCCTGCTTATTGACTTGCCGCCTGGAACGGGTGATGCCCAGCTATCCATCACCCAGGCCTTACCGGTGGATGGGGCCGTCATTGTGACCACCCCGCAGGTAGCTGCTTTTAGCGTAGCGAGGCGGGGAGCCATGCTCTTCCCCAAGGTAAAGGTGCCCCTTTTGGGGGTAGTAGAGAA
>CAZEFS010000183.1:0-1922 GCA_964511545.1 uncultured Opitutales bacterium | reverse complement strand
GGAAACTACCCTGCCAGCTACACTGTCAGGGGGGGAGCGTCAGCGTGTAGGCCTTGCAAGGGCGCTCATTCACCAGCCAAAAGTCATCCTCGCAGATGAGCCAACGGGTAATTTGGATGAAAAAACCGCCGATACGGTGATGCAGCTCCTCCTAGGCCTATGCAAGGAGGAAGGGGTATCGCTGATATTGGTAACGCATAATACACATTTTGCTAAAAAAACGGATAGAGCCACCATCCTCCATGAAGGAAAGCTCCACGCCCTATGACCTTTAAAAACTGACACGGCCTATGATCTCTAAGCTCAAGGAAAGCCTAAAAAATATTAAAGAAAGCCTGAAAAACCTTCCCTGGGTGAGGGCCCTGGGGCACGCGTGGAGCCGCCGCTGGGTAAAAAAGCACCTAGGCCTAGAGATGGTGTTCAAGACAATAAATCCAGAAAATTATTCAAAAAATGGCTCTTTTTCCGAATTAATATTAAAAAATGGCCCCCCTCTCCCCCCCCAGCTGGCTAAAAAGGTGAGGGTAGGGGTCGTCGGTGTAGGGTACCTAGGTAGGCACCATGCTAGGATCTTCGCTAGCCTAGAGGGCTGCGAGCTGGTAGGCGTGTACGATGTGGATGCAGCCAGGGCCCAGGAGGTGGCTGCTGCTTATCAGTGCCAGGCTTATACTTCATTAGACGATCTGGCAAGCGCTTGCGAAGCGCTGAGCGTTGTCGTCCCCACCGACAAGCACGCAATTGTCGCTCAAACCCTCCTTCAAAAAGGGTGCCACCTGCTGATTGAAAAGCCCTTGTGTACAACGCTAGAGGAGGCAGAAGCTATTCTAAAAGCAGCTGAAAAACACGGCTGCATCGTCCAAGTCGGGCATGTGGAGAACTATAACCCCGTCATGCACTACCTAGAAGCACATGTGAAAGAGCCTGTATTCATCACGGCTGATCGCCTCGCTCCCTTTAAAGATAGGGGTATAGAGGTGGGGGTGGTGCTAGATCTGATGATTCATGATATAGGGATTATCCTAAAGCTCGTAAAGTCTCCCGTAAAAGACGTGGAAGCGGTGGGCGTAAGCGTGCTATCTAAGCAGGAAGACATTGTGAATGCTAGAATCCGCTTCGAAAATGGCTGTGTGGCAAACCTGAATGTGAGCCGGGTGAGCTTTGAGCCCGTGCGCCAGATCCGCATTTTTCAGCCCTTTAGTTATTTATCTCTCAACTTTATGGAGCAAAAGGGCCATATTTTGAGGAAAAAGGGCAATACCCTCGAGCGTGAAGACTTGCCTATAGAAAAAGGTGAGCCCCTACGCCTAGAGCTAGAATCCTTTCTGGCCTGTGTGCGCCAAGTAAGGGCACCTAAAGTCGGTGGGGAATTTGCCCGCCAGGCCCTAGAATTGGCCCTAAAGGTAACAAACTGCATGTGGCAGCATAATCAAACCCTTGCCAAAAAACTGACATGAAGGGTCTGCCTCAGTCTTTTCCAAAGCCGCTAGGGGATAAGAGGCCAGACTTGCTCCTCATTGCAGGCGAACACTCAGGCGATGCCCATGCGGCAAAGCTCGTCTTGGCTTTGGGTAAAATACGGCCCAAGTGGTCTATCTATGCTCTAGGTGGGCCTAAGCTCAAGGCCGCTGGGGCAGAGCTGCTGTGGGATCTGAGTGCTACTTCCGTTGTCGGCCTCGTGGAGGTCCTGCGGCACTACCGTTACTTTAAAAAGCTCTTTCAGCTTACGCTAGAGTGGATACGAGCTTACCAGCCAAGAGCCATATGCTTTGTGGACTACCCAGGCTTTAACCTTCGTCTTGCCAAGGCTCTGTACCAGGAAGGATTAGCCGCTAAAATGGGAGGGCCGATCCGTCTCTTATACTACATTGGGCCACAGGTCTGGGCCTGGAAGGCAAAACGGCGCTTTGCTATGGCGCAGTATT
>CAZEFS010000182.1:1652-1936 GCA_964511545.1 uncultured Opitutales bacterium | reverse complement strand
GCTCGGCGGTAAAACTGCACCTTTTTGAGGACATCTGGATCCAACAAGAGCTCTTCTTTTCGTGTGCCCGAGGCCGAAAAGTTGATAGCAGGAAAGAGGCGAAGTTCGGCAAGCTTTCGGTCTAAGACCATCTCCATATTTCCTGTACCTTTAAATTCTTGAAAGATAAGATCATCCATCTTACTTCCAGTTTCTATCAAGGCAGAGGCGATAATAGTAAGGCTACCGGCCTCCTCTGTATTGCGAGCAGCAGCAAAAAGCTGCCGAGGCCTTTCTAGGGCACG
>CAZEFS010000182.1:668-1642 GCA_964511545.1 uncultured Opitutales bacterium | reverse complement strand
CGGACGTCTAGGCCGCCTGTCATCGTCTTTCCAGAATTATTACTGAGATTATAAGCTCTGGCAAGGCGGGTAATAGAGTCCAAAACAAGAACTACGTCCTTTCCGGCTTCCACTAGGCGCTTGGCTCTTTCTATAGCGAGCTCTGCTATACGCATGTGGTTTTGAGGCGTTTCGTCATTGGATGAGGCGTAGAGCTCGGCCTTTACTGAGCGGTGAAAATCCGTCACCTCTTCGGGCCTTTCGTCTACCAAGACGACGAGCAAATGACAGCCCGGATGGTTTTCCTGTATCCCTTGGGCGATATCGTGCAAGAGCGTCGTCTTACCAGCCCTAGGAGGAGCTACGATGAGGGCTCTTTGGCCCTTGCCGATAGGGCAGAATAAATCCACGACACGGGTAGTCATTGTTTCGGCACGCAGTTCTAGGCGGAGCTGCTCTTGAGGGGTGATGGTAGTCAGCTGGTTAAAGCTAAATTTGCCACGATGCTCTTCAGGCTTTAGGCCATCGATGCTATGGATGAACTTAACTTTAGGCGGACTGTAGCGGCCCTCTAGGTAAGCTTCACCCACGATATAGCTCCCCGCTTTTAGTTTGAAACGGCTAGCTAAGTCTTGCGGAAGAATAGGGTCCTGGGGAGAAGTCTTACCCCGGCGCTTAGGATCTAGCACATGGAAGGATTTTTTGCCAGCTTCCAGGATACCTTCTACCTTGAAAGTTCGAGACGAAGCACCTTGAGATGCTCCTAAATGGCTAGAAGCGGCATCTGATGGCAAAGATGGAGAGGGAGCGGACGGTTGGAGCGTATCTGTCATATAAACAATGAAAAATAGAGCGTATTGCAACACTCTAACAAGTGAAATAAAAAATAGAGAGGAGGCACCTCGAAAAAAGAGCTGAATTTCGTAGAGCCATTTTTAGGGCTTAGGGTGGAGACTCTCCCCGACCTAGAAGCGCTGAGGCAAAAACTAAGGCTT
>CAZEFS010000182.1:0-658 GCA_964511545.1 uncultured Opitutales bacterium | reverse complement strand
CTTAGAAGCTACAGCCCCTACATGCAAAAACTAAAGTATAGCTTTCTAGGGCAAGGAGGCTAGTTTTGTGACTATGGGTCTATAAGTTTAGCAAAAAAAAACTTTTAGCAAGCTAAAAAATATACCCGTAGACGGCAGGGCTAATAGCCCTCTTCAATAAAACGCTAGAAAAGAAAAGCAGAGCGATTTTGAGTGCTTTAGAGCCGATTGAGGTTTCAATAGACTACTTTCCGAAGCAGTCTAATAAAAATATGAAATAAAAGCTTTAGCTTTCTAGCAAAGACTGTTATGCTATTTAGACTTATTTTTTATGAATATTCCTGTATTACAACAAGCTGCTAATGAAGCACGCGGCCTAGCGATGGATGCTGTGGCAAAATGCAAATCCGGCCATTTGGGCCTACCCCTAGGCTGCGCAGATCTGGGGGCTGTCCTCTTTAGCAAGACCCTTTCCTTTAACCCAGAAGACCCTAAATGGCTGAATCGGGATAGATTCGTCCTCTCAGCAGGGCATGGGAGCATGTTTTTGTATGCATGGCTACACCTAAGCGGCTATGACCTTGCATTAGACGAGCTGAAAAACTTTAGACAGCTCTATAGCAAAACCCCCGGACACCCAGAGTTTGGCCACACACCGGGCGTAGAATGCACCACTGGC
>CAZEFS010000181.1:0-1956 GCA_964511545.1 uncultured Opitutales bacterium | reverse complement strand
GACCCAGATGCCGCTGGGGCAAGCGCCTAAGGCCTTCTGCGGGGCCCTCATTTTTAGCCCACATCCCAGTAAAATCCTCCGCTCCCATGCCCCTACAGCTTTATTGATGACCCCTAGTCAACAAGAGAGCCATTTTCGAGCCCTAAAGCTAGACTTTCTCATCCGCCACCCCTTTGACAGTACTTTTTCCAAGACGCCTGCCTGGGCATTTTTAGATAGTTTAAAAAGACAGATTCCGAACCTTCTAGCCCTCTATGTAGGCGAGAGTTTTCGCTTTGGGAGAGACAAAGAGGGTGATGTCGCCCTCATGGCTGATTGGGCAAAAGAAGCGGGTATCACCCTTAAAGCTCCTTCACTCTTCAAAAAAGAAGGAGAACCCGTCAGTAGCTCTAAGATCCGTAGCCTCATTCAGGCAGGACGTTTGAGTGAGGCGAATCTCCTTTTAGGCTATGCGTATTATGCTCAAGGCAAGCTAGAAGAGGATAGTCAAGGTCTATTTATAAGCTGGGCCCCTGAGCTTCAGCCTCCTGAGGGACATTACCCAGGCGTTATCCCTAAGCTCAGGCAATGCGTAAACCTACACTATTCTCAAGGCAAGGTCCTGCTCAATCTTGACCCTCAGCAATGGGCTGACCGCATTGGAGCTGAGCTTAGAATTGAATTTACTTCCCCGCCCTCTCTCTGCTAATCTTCCTGATATGCGACAAGATACGCCCTCTACCCCAACCCTTGTTCACAGCCAGGCAGAACTCTTAGAAAGCCTAGCTAGCCTCTTGCATCACATACGCCATGAAGGGCTAGAACCTCGCACCCATAGCTTTGAATTTGCCCAAAACCCCCGCCAAAGGCTGAGCCTACACTTTGAAACCCTAGGTGACTACCTTGGCTCTTGCCTAGAAGACTTCGAGGCTTTTGCCATCCACGTGCATTTTACCCGCTATATCCCCCAATCTCTACTAGAAGGGGTAAAGGCTCTCTTGCAGGCAAGAAATTACATCTTAGCGAATACGCTACTGACAGAAACCTAAACCCATGCTAAAACCTATTCTTAAAGCCACACTCTATGCCCTTGAGGGCCTGAAAGCCTGCTTTCAGCACGAAAGAGCCTTTCGGCAAGAGCTAGGGCTCTGCTGTATTTTTGGAAGTTTGAGCTGCTGGCTGCCTATAGACTGGGTCTTACGCCTATTGGTCTGGATTAGCCTGATCTTGATACTCGTTACTGAGCTGCTGAACTCTGCTATTGAAGCAGTAGTCAACCTCGTATCCCCTCAGTTTCACCCCTTAGCAAAGCGCGCAAAAGATATGGCAGCTGCCAGTGTGTTTCTCAGCTTTGTCTACTTTTTGGCCCTTTGGATCTATATCGCTTCTATTTTGCTGCTAAACTAGCCTTGGGGTATTGCTCTTTGGGATAGAGTACTACCTGAAAGCCTCTAACGCAGTGGATTTCTATAGAGTCAAACCGAGTTTTTTGCTCAATGACGCACTATACAAGCCCAGCAAGGCTAGCTCGCCAAGGCCTTCTATGCAGCATGCAAGCCCTCCAGCCCATGCAGCGACAAAGCCCCACCCTGGCTAGCTTGCAAGGCAAAGCAGGCAAAACCTAAGGCTGAAACACCTAGAGTGAAGTGTCTTTCTTAGATGCGCTCTTACGCTCATGGGCTTTTAGGCCCTTTTTACGTAGGCGGATACTAGCAGGGGTCACTTCCACGAGCTCATCCTCTTGAATATAGGCAATAGCCTGCTCTAAAGAGAGCTTGCGTGGGGGGCTCAGGCGTATAGCATCATCCTTACCCGCAGCGCGGACGTTACTGAGCTGCTTGGCCTTTAGGGGGTTGACTTCTAGGTCATTATCCCGGTTATGCTCTCCGATGATCATTCCTTCATAGACCTCTTCTCCAGGGGCGATAAAAAAGGTACCTCTATCCTCTAGGTTTGCTAGGGCATAAGCAACAGACT
>CAZEFS010000180.1:0-1990 GCA_964511545.1 uncultured Opitutales bacterium | reverse complement strand
GATACGATGACTCCAAATTCTGGTCTTGAGCGAGTGTGAGTAAAATGTTTTCTCGCATGGGCCCTGGTTCAAGTTTATCCGCAGCATCTACGCGTTCCTCTGCATCCAAATTCGTGTTTTTAGCAAATGCCTGTAAAGTGTTTTCTCGAATCTGTCCTGGTGGAAGCTTATCCGCAGCGTCTAAGCAAGCTGATGTGCCTAAGTTCGTATCGTTAGCGAGTGTCAGTAAATGAAATGTTTTTGTATCTCTTAAGGTAAGGCTAGCCGCCGCACTTACACGATCTCCTGCCAGTAAGTTATTGTCTTGAGCAAATGCTTCTAGAAGCTCTTCTCGCTCTTCTTTCATTTGCCCTGAAGAAAGTTTTATTGCTGCGCTGATGCGAGCCGATACAGCCAAAGTCTGGTCTTGAGCAAGTTTCAGTAAAACGTCTTCTCTATCTGTCCCTGGAGCAAGCACTTCTGCAGCGTTAAAGCGAATCTGCGCAGGTAAGTTCTTATTTGTAGCTAACTCCCCTAAAATTTTTTCTCTTGTCACTCCTGGAAGAAGGCATAGGGCAGCACTCAGGCGAGACTTCGCAGGCAAGTCCCAATTTTGAGCAAATGCTAATAATTTTTTTTCTCGTGTTTGTCCTTGAGGAAGGCTTGCTGCAGCGCTTATACGAGTCTGGGCAGGCAAGTTTGGGTTCTTAACAAATGTCATCAGAAGTGCTTCTTGGTTTTCCCGATTTTTTTCTGAATCTAATATTAGCTCTGGATGCATTGCCGAAGGGTGTACACTATGGCAGTCTATAAGCGAACTAGCTTCTAGCCGAACTAGCTTACTTAAGCTTTTATCTCCTGCTAATTCAGTAAACACCGCATGCTTTTTCATAGAATCCACCATCCTGTCTGCAGCCTTCAAGCGAAGCTCCCCTTCTAGTTTCTGATTTTTTGCTAACTCACTTAAAACTTCATCCCTTTTTTCAGGATATTTTATTTTTATCGCAGCTATTATGCGAGATTTCCCATCCAGCTGCGTATTCTGTGCCAAGCCGCAAAAATAATCATCCAGCTGCGGCGTAGCTGCCATATTCAGGATAGTACGAATACGTTGGTTAGGACTTAAAGAGAGTAAATCCTGAACCATTACAGGAAAAGGATTGGAGGCCGCATCTACTTGCTCCACCCTCGAAGAAAGTTCTATCCCTGAAGCCCCCGGAGGACGAGACCCTGCATTGAGGGCGGGATTGTTGAGACTATTTTGCGGGCTATTGTTAAACGGCCCATTGATAGTGTTTTGCATAATTTATATAGCTGAATAATTATTTTTTTGTCTTAAAACCCTGAGTCATAAAACACCTGTTTTCACCATGAAAAAAGCAATGCTTACCCTAAAGCCTAAACGTAATTACAATGCATTTATTGCGCCGTCAATAGTAAATTTAACAACAATATTAATGATAATGTAATCCTAATATTGAATAAATCAAAAGCTTGCACCTAGACCTCTTTCGACACCGGAGGTTTGGACTTGTTACGCAGGAAACACTAGACCACTTGCGGACCTACGTATTACCCCAGAGCACAAAATATAATAATACAAGAACTTCCCACGAGGTTGATCCAAAGGACCAGCTTTGAAATAGTCGCTGAATCCAAATCTTTTTCGACTCGAGGGGCCTCCGCTCTCCTTATATCTAAGCCTATTTGAACATCATCTTCACTTTTTTCGCATTTTAGGCTTGACTTTTTGCTTCAACTTTTATATGCCAAAATGCATAATTTATTTTTGTTCTTTTACATTCCAATCAGCTTTCTTAGTTTTTGAAAGCTCATTTAAAAAAATCTTCTCACCGTTTTTTTTTAAATGAAGAGGAAAGAGGGCTAGTCATCTCCCTTCAGGCTACGCTCTATGAGCTACGCCCAACATGTCGGGCGACAGGCCGAGCTACTTGCCTCCCGACGTGTCAGGCATCTCCACTACGCTGAAGCTACGGGAGACAGGTAGCTC
>CAZEFS010000179.1:0-2005 GCA_964511545.1 uncultured Opitutales bacterium | reverse complement strand
CAGACGCTTGAATCAGCCCTAAAGCCTGAAGAAGGGTGGTTTGAGAGATCAAATTCAAAAACTGGCCTGCTTTTGCATTTTTGGGCTCCGGCACAGGGGTTTGCCCAAGCCAGAGAATGGGAAGCTGCGGGTACTGGGAGATGAGTCCTTCCGTTAGCGCTGTAAAATAAGGCCAAGCCTTTTCGGGCCTTCGGCTATTGGGAAATAAGAGGAGCGGAGGAGCCTCAAAGGGATAGGAATAGGGTATAGGAGGGAGTCCCTTGAAGGTTAGAGGATAGGTGAGCTCGGGTTTTAGGTTTAATAAGCTTAAAAAATCCAGTAATGTATCTAAGGCATGTCGCTCACCCCCGCCCTTGGACTTAGAGTGAGAGCCGTTTCGCGTTTTCTGATGATAGGCAAGACCCGCTCCTTCCCTAGCATCGCCTCTGCCGAATTTATAGGCAGCTTTGGCAAAAAAAGTCAAAAGGCCGCTTCGGGCCAGGCCCTGAAGATCCAGCACATAATCGTAGCGGGTTTGGCGGATGGCTTGGATGAGCTTCCAAAAAGCTGGGATGCCCCCCTTGCGTTGAAACAAAAAAATAGTGTCAACACAAGCACAGGCCTCTACTATTGGGGCAAAGGCTTCTGTAACAACCCAGGAAATATGGGCGGTTGGCCTTTGGGTTTTGAGGGCCTGTACAACTTGGAGCCCATGAATAATATCTCCTAAAGAAGAAGGCTTGATAATAAGAAACTTTTCCATGTATAAGCAAGGATAGGTATAGTTTGAAATTTTGAAAGCCTAGGCAAGACAATCTCCTCTTTTATATGATACGTATCCTCACTTGGCTCATTTCTGCCCTAGGTTGGGCCCTGTCCAAGCTTCCAGATAGGGTGCTAGAGGCTCTAGCCTGGGCTGTGGGGCGTTGTATCTACTGGGAATTTGCAGCTAGAAGGCGTTTGGTCTTGCAAAGCCTCGACCACGCCTTTCCTAGCTATACAGAAGGTCGCCGTAAGGCTTTGGCAAAGAATAGCTGTAAGCGCACAGTAGAAATGGCTCTCCTGGGTCTCCTGCTTCCCTTTTGGAGCAAGGAGGAGCTTGCTAAACGTTTTGACTTTGCAGCTGCCTTAGATTTTTTAAACCCTATGCTTGAGGCCAAGCAAGCGCTACTCATCCTCACGCCTCATTTTTCCTTGATGGAAGCCCTTACAGTAGCTCCTCTCTTTTATAAAGGACAAGTCCCTCCTATGGGCATAGTGTATCGGCCCTTGAAGCATCCTGCGTTAGAAAAGTATATCAAACGTACACGAGAGCGAGGGGGTATGCGCCTGCTATCCCGGAAATCTGGCCTCTTAGAGGCGATAAAAACCTTACAAAATCAAGGCCTAGTAGCTGTATTGTTTGACCAAAATGCCGGAGTCAATGGCCTGGAGACACTTTTTTTAGAAAGACCCGTCTATGCTACAGAGCTGCCCCAGCTGCTTCTAGAAAAAACTCAGGCCAAGCCCATCTTTATGTATATGAAGCGCATTGCCTTTGCAAGGGGTAGCTTAGAGGCTGAGTTTCTAGAAACATTGCCTCATGCAGGCTCTATCCATCCTGCTACACGGTGTATCATCCAGGCTAATGCCCACTTAGAAAAGCTCCTAAAAAGCGACGATGCCCTCTGTGCAGATTGGCTCTGGCTACACAAGCGCTGGGATATGAAGCGAAAGTGGAACGAACGTCTCTCCTCCACCGTCAAAAAAACTATCTTAGCTCAGACCCTTGAAGCCAGGGGTCTAGCAAAAGTCCCTCAACGCAGAAAAGTGTTTATTCGTATTCCCAATTGGCTGGGCGATGTGGTCATGCTAGTGCCCCTGCTCAAGGGCCTGAGGAAAGCCTTACCGGATGCGGCAGTGTACCTTCTTGGAAAACCTCATTTTGAAGCCCTATTTCAGCACATAGCAACCCTCCATGGCCCCCTATGTGAGCGTTTTATAGCCCTTCCTCATAACAAGCGTGGCCGTGGCTACTGGACATATT
>CAZEFS010000178.1:0-2013 GCA_964511545.1 uncultured Opitutales bacterium | reverse complement strand
GCGCTTTACCGACGGCCCTACCTTGCGAGAGGCCACAATCCCTATACGGGCAGCCGAGGATCCTCTGTTAGGCAGGTAATGAAAAATAAAAACGGGAGTCACGAGCCGGAAACCCTCTTTCTGAGCCGCAAGGAAGTCCTGGCTTTTGCGAAGGTGCTGGGCCCTACGGAAGGTCTTCCTGGCTACGAGAGCCTTGGGATCTTGAGAAACGGGTATCGAGCCTTCCATGTGAACTTAAAACTGGATTTGCATGAGCATAGTTGCCCTACTTGATAAGAGAGAATCTTCTCTTATTTTTTTCTAAGCACCAAAAGTTGAGAATTGAAGGCTGAGGGGGGAGGGTTTTTAAAGAAATTCTACTCTTCAAAAAGCTTAACTTCTTGGAAAAGGAGCCTCAATTTTGAGAACTTAATCTCAAATAAACTCTAATACCCAGGATATAAAGAACCATTTGAGCTTTTTTCATAGAATATATACATAAAAGAAGCTGGGGGGGGAGGGGGGTCCCTCTATTTTCCACTAGTCGCTCAGTCTTTTTCTACCCTTACGGCGACGAGCAGCGATGATGGCACGGCCGCCCCTAGTAGCTGTACGGGCAAGAAACCCACATTTACGGCGGCGACAGATTTTGGAAGGATTATAAGTAGGACGCATAGGCTATACAGGTATGAAAAGAAATAGGAAGCTCAAACTTAGGCTAGAAAAGGTTAAAATAAAAGCTTAGTCAAGCAACTATGTTCTAAAAGAATTTTGCTTTAAGGATTCGCTAAAAAAGCTGGACACTTGAAACACAATGCCTTTAAAACAGAGAAATCTTAGCAGCTAAGAATTTTATTTATTAATATAAGATAAGGGGTAAGGAATTAGAGACAAAAAGTCAAGCCTAAAAATGGGGTGGAGGGTGTTTTTTTTGGGGGTTGGCTGTTAGAGTAGTGTTGGAGACCACTGTATGGCTGACTGCAAAAAAAGATCATGCTTTTTTAATTGTATTTTGGAGATAGGTGTTAAGATTTTTATAGGATCTTTTAGCAGGCAAAACCTAGGGCTCAGAAACTGCAGGCTACACTCCCTGTCCGATAGAAATTAGGTGCAAGCCAATACCTTTATAGTCGCAGGCTTTAGCCGTGATTAATAACAGGATTCTATTATCATTCATATTATGATTAAATTTACCATTGACGGCGTAATAAATGCATTGTAGTTTTGCTTAGGCTTTAGGGGTGAAAATTGTTTTTTTAGAATTGAAAGCAGACTTTTCATCGCTAAGGATTTTTAACACAAAAGAAATAATAATTCAGATATATACAATATGGAAAATAATCCAAGCAAGCTATGCTTCAATAGCAAGCAAACTACCCTCAATAGTCAGTCCTTCGATGCAGCATCTAATTCAATTGCTCCAGGTGCAAATGTTTCTTCGAGGGTGCAACAGGTGAGTGCTGCTCAGAACCCTTTTCCAGATGGTGTGCAGGATTTGCTATCGCTTAACCCTAAGAAACGCCTGCAAGCGATATTCGTCAGCACTCAGCCAGATGATTATTTTTGTGGATTGGTCCGGAATAGGCAGCTAGATGAAAAATCTCGCCTAGCGGCTGCGATCAAAATCAAAGATAATGAAACACGGGATGCCGCTTTGGCTGAATTGGCACAAGATCAGAGCTTGGAAGACGAGCTTCGGATACGAGCAGCAGATAAGCTGATGAATAGTGGGAAAAAGCATGCCGTTTTCACCCAATTAGCAGAGGATGACAGCTTGAGTGAGCTCTGTCGCTTAGAGGCTAAGGTATCTACAGAATCTTATCGGGTAAATGCTCCAAAAATAATTGAAGTAGTAGTTGACACAGAAAAAAGTCGAGAAGTGGCCCTATTGGCATCTGCTCAAGACAAAACCTTGAAGGTAGAGGACCGTGTAAGCGCAGCGGAAAAGCTCTCTTCAGCACATGACCGTGAAAATGCGTTACGAGAACTAGCTCAAGACAAAACCTTGGTTGCTTGGGATCGTATAAGAGCAGC
>CAZEFS010000177.1:611-2050 GCA_964511545.1 uncultured Opitutales bacterium | reverse complement strand
CTGCTGAAGCTAATGGTATCGATAGACAAGAAAAAGAGTTCATAAAAAACAAGACAAGCGTTCTTTCATCCTATAAAGAAGAGTGCTGAGCCTAAAAAAGCATACATAAGCAATCTAGACACTGTAGCTTTATGGCTTAAGACAGCTTTTCTTCCTTATCCTTGAAATAGGAAAAGTGCGTAGAAGGCTACTGCTTCAGCCAAAGCCATACCTAAGATAGACTGTACTAGGATCTTGCCTGATGCGCCCGGATTGCGCCCGACAGCTTCTACGGCTTTAGCGCCAATTAAGGCTACCCCCAAAGAGGCTCCTAGGCAGCCTAAGGCTGCAGTTAGGCCTTGGCCCAAGTTTCCGGTAATTTCTGCTAAGATATGTGACATAGATTGAAGTTAAGCTAGAGTGATAAGTGAGGTTTGGATCTGCATCTTTTCTTTGTGAAAATGGCAGAAAATTTTAGTGAGCATCCTCATGGTTGCATACAAGGCCTATGTAAACTGCCAGTAAAAGCGTGAATACGAGGGCCTGTATTGCACCGATGAGAACTTCAAGAAAATAGAAGGGAACAGGCAAGATAAATCTATAAATCCCATGTATAGTTGCTAAAAGGCTTTCACCCCCAAAAACATTTCCGTAAAGTCGAAAAGAGAGCGATACCAGCCTAAAGGTAATAGACACGCATTCAATAAATCCAACCATGAAGAAAACCACAAATAGAAAGCTGTAAATCAAAAAGGGTACTTCCTTGCGGTCTGCTTTGTTTCCAAAAAGGTGTGACACAAAAGACTTAAACCCCTCGTAACGTAAAACAATATAAGCCCAGGCTAGCATCGCTAAAATAGACAGGCCTAAAGTGGTATTCAGGTCAGAGTTGGCGGGTCTAAAAAAATACAGGAGGTGGCCCGATGCATCCCAAAACCCAAAAGTACCTACACCCGGTAGGAGGCCGCTCCAATTGTGCATTAAAATAAAAACAAAGAAGCCTATCAGCACTGGAAGGGCATGGGGTAAGATAGAAGCCCCAACTATAGGCCTTAAGAGGTTTTGCAATGCTTCCACTGCGCTTTCTAAGACAAGCTGGCCTCTAGAAGGTATCAGCTTTGGTGTGCCTCCCAGGGCCCAACGGACAAGTGCGAGCACCATTAAAGACACTACCCAGCCTGTTAGCATAGCATTGGTGATAGGAAAGCGGCCTATATGGGTGAGCGTGTAGGCCCCCTGGCTGACGGCAGTATGCTCCTTAGCGAAGCCTAAGGAAGAAAAGGCTAAGAAAAAAACACTGGTGTATATAGCTTGTAAACACGATATTCTCATGAAGAAAACTATTTATACAAAATTTTTTTTGTTAAATAAATAAAAAAATCAAGCTGATCCATAAATAAAAGTAACTTTTTAAAGTATCGGAGCTTAAGCTTCCCTTTTAAGGACTAGTTTCCCCCTCC
>CAZEFS010000177.1:0-601 GCA_964511545.1 uncultured Opitutales bacterium | reverse complement strand
GCACCTGTTTGCTATATTCATTAAAACTATCGGTAACCAGGCTATATTCTTAAATACGGCTAGAGGTGAGAGCTAGTCTATAAACTTAATTTGTTTTTCGTTGTCCACTATTTTTGAAAGACCTAAGCTGTGCCAGCCCTTATCAGAGAGTACACGGCCTTGCGGGGTACGTTGGAGATAGCCTTCTTGTATCAGAAAGGGCTCATGCACTTCTTCGAGAGTATGCATTTCTTCACCCACAGCTACAGCGAGGGTATTGAGCCCTACGGGACCTCCTTTGTAGTACTGAGCCAAAACACGAAGGATGCGCTTGTCCATTTCATCCAGGCCCTGAGAATCGATCTCCAGGAGCTCTAAGGCAGCAGCAGCTAAGCTATGATCGATCCCATCTTGTCCTTTTTGCTGGGCATAGTCTCTTACAAAATGGATGAGATTGTTGGCGATACGGGGTGTTCCACGAGCGCGATTAGCAATTTCAGAAGCCCCTTGCTGACTAATCTGAATGTTTAAAAGCTTGCACGTACGGTAAATGATGGCCTGGAGTTGCTCTTTTTCGTAATAATCTAGACGCGTTTGTAGGGTAAAACGGCTCCGTAAAGGC
>CAZEFS010000176.1:0-2052 GCA_964511545.1 uncultured Opitutales bacterium | reverse complement strand
CCTCTTGGGCTTAGGAGCTTATGGTATGGATGCTGGGGCGATGACGATTTTCCTCTATACCTTTACGCAGAGAGAACACCTCTATAGCCTATTTGAGAAGCTTACCGGTGCGCGCTTTACCACCAGCTATACGCGCATTGGGGGCCTTAGCCGCGATATTCCGGTAGGGTGGCTAGAAGAGGTAAGCGCCTTTTTGGACCAATTTATCCCTGTGCTCGATGAGATTGAAGGCCTGCTAACCCGTAATAAGATTTGGCTAGACCGTACCGAAAATATAGGGGTTATCAGCCGTGAAGATGCCTTAGCCTATGGGCTAACAGGGCCTAACCTGAGAGCCTCTGGTGTAGACCTAGACCTCCGGCGAGATAAGCCTTACTCTGGCTACGAGCAGTATGACTTTGATGTGCCTATAGGCACCAAGGGAGACTCTTATGACCGTTACCTAGTTCGCATGGAGGAGATGCGCCAGAGCGTGCGTATCTTACGCCAGGTTATTCAAACAATGCCTTCAGGTCTCTGGTATGCAGAAGAGGCTCGTAAGATCTTTGCCCCCCCTAAGGCCAAGATCTTGACCAGTATGGAAGAGCTCATCCAAAACTTTATGTTAGTGACAACTGGTCCGCAGATCCCTCCTGGCCAAGTCTATTTTGAGGCAGAAAACCCTAAGGGTGCCCTAGGATTTTTCATTGTATCTAAGGGGGGCGGGGTGCCTTACCGCTTGAAAATACGAGGCCCTAGCTTTTCTACCTTATCTATCCTTCCAAAAATCGTTCCAGGCCATATGATGACGGATATCACCGTTATCTTGGGCAGCCTCGACTTTGTCATGGGAGAATGCGACCGTTAATGCCTTATGTTTCAACTGTCTACACAAACTCTACAAACGATTGAAGGTCTGCTTCCACAGTATCCGCAAAAACGAAGCGGTATCTTGCCTATTTTGCACCTCATACAAGAAGAAATGGGCTGTATTTCTAAGGAAGCTATGGAATGGGTGGCTCAAAAACTAGAGCTAGAGCCTATACAAGTCTACGAAGTGGTGAGCTTTTACCCTATGTTTAAGCAAGAAAGGGTCGGAAGGCAGCATATTAAAGTGTGCCGGACGCTCTCTTGCGCGCTAAAGGGGAGCGAGGCTGTCTGCAAGCTCTTTCAAGACCGTTTGCACTGCCCCCTAGGGGGGACCACTCCTGATGGTGCCTTTACTTTAGAGTTTGTCGAGTGCTTGGCAAACTGCCACGAGGCCCCTGTTGTGCAAGTGAACGAAGACCTCGTTAGCCAATGCGACCTCAGAAAAGCAGAACAGCTCATTCAGCAGCTCCAATCTTAACTATGCCTAAACCAGAAACGAGAATCATTTTTAAGCATATCGATGCGCCTGGCTATACTACCGATATAGACTGTTTTATGCAGCACGGAGGCTACGAAACCCTAAAAAAAGCCCTAGGCCGCCCACCTGAAGAGCTGTGTAAAGAAATAGAGCTTTCGGGCATCCGAGGCCGTGGAGGCGCTGGCTTCCCGGCTGGACTCAAGTGGAAGTTTGTAGACAGGAAGTCTGGTAAACCCGTCTATCTTATCTGCAATGCGGATGAATCCGAGCCAGGTACATTTAAGGATAGGCAAATCATTTATAAAGACCCGCATCAACTCCTGGAGGGTATCATCCTCAGCGCCTATGCGACTCAGGCTAAGCTTGCCTTTATCTACATTCGAGGCGAAATGCATGAAGGAGCGAAGATACTGGAAAAGGCTATTGAAGAAGCCAGAAAACTCAAGTTTGTGAGATCTTCTATCCTGGGCTCTGGCTATAGCTGTGATATCATTGTGCACCGCGGCGCAGGCGCTTATATTTACGGAGAGGAAACGGGCCTTATAGAGTCTTTAGAAGGTAAGAGAGCCTACCCGCGTATCAAGCCTCCTTATTTCCCGGCTGTTTTAGGGCTCTATCAATGCCCTACGGTTGTGAACAATGTGGAAACCTTATGCCAAGTGCGCCATGCGCTCGCTATAGGAGGGGCCAACTATACCAAGATAGGCACCCCTGGCAATACGGGC
>CAZEFS010000175.1:0-2131 GCA_964511545.1 uncultured Opitutales bacterium | reverse complement strand
ATCATGGCTTGGGCGACGCGCAAAAATCCCCCGACATTGGCCCCCAGGACATAATCATCGGGCCTTTGGGCATATTTTTGCGAGTAGTGGACGCAGGTCTTATGGATATGAGCCATGATGCTTTTTAGCTTCGCGTCTACTTCTTCGAAGCTCCAGGCTGACCAGTAAGCATTTTGCTGCATTTCCAGAGCAGACACTGCTACCCCACCGGCATTCGCAGCCTTACCTGGGCCGTAGAGCACTCCTGCCTTTTGAAATACAGCTATACCCTCCGGCGTAGTGGGCATATTCGCTCCCTCAGAGACCAAAATACAGCCATTTTTGACCAATAGTTCTGCATCTTGGCCATCTAGCTCGTTTTGAGTAGCACAAGGGAAGGCCATTTGGCAGGGGACCTCCCAGATATTGCCTCTAGGCTTATACTGTGCGCTTTTGTGGAAGTCTGTATAACGGCTGAGGCGCTCGCGCTGCTCTTCTTTGAGCTGGCGCAGGGTTTCAAAGTTTAGCCCTTGTTCGTCGTAAATATAGCCGTCAGAGTCTGAGCAGGCCACCACCTTCACCTTTAGCTCTTGCAGCTTTTTGATAGCGTAAAGGGCCACATTGCCTGAGCCAGAGACGATAGCAGTCTTCCCCGCAAAGTCTTTTTGGCGGGCACGCATCATCTCCTCAGCAAAATAGACACAGCCGTATCCCGTTGCTTCTTTGCGGACTAAAGAGCCTCCCCAAGCTACATTTTTCCCAGTAAATACCCCCATCTCATAACGGTTTTTCAGGCGCTTGTAGTGGCCAAACATATAGCCTATTTCGCGATTACCCACCCCGATATCCCCAGCTGGGATGTCGCATTTGTCGCTAATGTGGCGCTGCAGCTCGTCCATAAAGGCTTGGCAAAAACGCATGACCTCGCGGTCTGACTTGCCCTTGGGATCAAAGTCTGACCCGCCTTTGGCTCCGCCTATATAAAGGCCTGTTAGGCTGTTTTTAAAAATTTGCTCAAAGCCCAGAAACTTAATGACACTGAGATTGACGCTAGGGTGAAACCTCAGCCCACCCTTATAGGGGCCAATGACGCTATTAAACCCGACTCTAAACCCGCGGTTGACCTGGATATCCCCACTATCTGCCTCCCACGCCACGCGAAATAGGATCTGCCTTTCCGGCTCGCAGATACGTTCTAAGAGCCTATGCTGCTCTATTTCTGGGTGCTCTGGCAGGACAGGACTGAGGCTTTCTAAGACCTCTGTCACGGCTTGCAAAAATTCTTTCTCGTCTGGATTTCTACTCTTGACGCCTTGAAGAACGCTTTGAATATAGGGATGCATAAATGTGAAATATTTTCACCCTAGCACTTAGAGGGGGGCCTGCCGCCCGTCTCCCTACGTTGAAACTTCGGGAGACACTCCTAGCTCTAACTGAGCTTCAGGGGGGCTTGCCACCTGAAGCTCAGAGAGCGTAGGGTGGGGGAGGGGGGGGAAGGCTATTAACCCTCGATTTATGAAATTTTTAGGCTGCCTTTTGTACTAAGCCGGCTTTAATCATCTTTACGCAGACCCAGAGACGCTTTACCTGCCCGCTCGGAAGCTGGACACGGATACGCTGCAAATTGGGCCGAAAGGTGCGGTTTGTCTTTTTTGTGACGTGCATACCGATACCGCCGCTTTTCTTGGACTGACCTTTACGGATGATAGAACGGCCACGGATGGGCTTTTTACCGGTTAGAAAACAAATTCTGGACATAGAGCTCCTTGATGTTAAAGATTGGGATAAGACCTTACGGAATGGATGCAAAAAGTCAAGCCTAAAGTTTGAGAAATTTGCATCGGTGAGGCAAATAAGCCTTAGGACACGAAATACAAGACCCGAGAGCGAAACCATAGACACCCAGGATGAAAGGATCTTTAGGACTGCCTGTGGATATGTTTAGGGCTTGGCCTTCTCAGAGGTTCTAGTAGACTCATTATTGGAATGAGCACAAGTCTTTTCTTTAGTAGACCTCATGCTACCTGACAAAGAATATTTAAGGCCCATAAACAGTGGAACGGGAGTGGATAAAGTGATCAAAAGTGAGGTAATGGAGCGATCGAAGAGCTACCTGTCTCCCGAAGTTTCCTTGCCTAACGAAGCTTTAGCG
>CAZEFS010000174.1:0-2183 GCA_964511545.1 uncultured Opitutales bacterium | reverse complement strand
GTTCAACATGCTGCACAACAACGACAAGCAGGTCGTAATCCGTGAAAGGATGAGGCCCTGTTTTGCCCCATGCTTTAGGGCATATTTTCCAAAAAACAAGGCCCCTAAGGGACGTGTGAAGATGCCAGCTGAGAGAAATCCGTAGGCTAGCATTAAAGCTACGACCGGGTCTTCTTTAGGCAAGATCAGCGGAGCAAGCCAAGGCACTAATAGGCCATAGAGGGCGGTATCGTAGTGGTCTAAAAGGTTGCCTAAAAAACCTGCGGTAAAAGTTTTTCTAAAGATTTTAGGCTGATATTCTGGGGGGGTTAGGCTCTGCTCGTTGGTGCGAGCCTTATCTGAATGGGATGGTAGATGCATAGTACTTTTCCTCCGGCGGTATGAGCCGCATCAGGTACTTAGGGTTTAAGGTACTGTAACTCTACCTAATCTCAGCCTCTAAGCGGAGGCTCCCCCAAGTTTTGGCTTAGACAATAGCCATTTTCTTCTAGCAGCGTCAAGCCCTTTATAGGCTTTCAAGGGGTCTTAAGCGGGAAGGGCAAGTCTTGAGGTTTTGCTTTCGTTGGGAGTCGAACCCAAATTTCCGGCTTCGGAGGCCAGCGCTCTATCCATTGAACTACGAAAGCATCTATATCTTCTTTATAAGAACCCCTAAGACTGAATATAAAAAACCTAAAACAGCAAGCGTAAAGACACTGAGCCTTGGGCTCTGGAGGGCCTGATGTTTATTATTGTGGAACGAAACCTTCAGTACACACCGGAGTGGGCGCCTGCTTTAGAGATTGAATAGAGATAGCAACTGTCTTAAACTATCTAGCTCATGAGTGAAGCCCCAGCCTTGAACCCTCATCCCCTAGCCCTAGTGGCTTCTCTCTCGCCGTCCTCGCCCTTGTCTGGCATACTCTATGCCTATTGGACCAGCTGGAGGACGGGCGTTATTGTGTTGGATGAAGACTGGTTTAGCTCTGAGACACTGCCTCCGTTCTATCTAGAACCCCATAAAAGAGATTTAAGCCTATTAAAAAAAATTCCTGCTTATGAGTTTGGACTGATAGCTGGGTATTATGCAGAAAACGATACTCTGATATTTGTACTGAATTGCTCCCAGCACTGGGATGTCGACTGGGTGGATCAAGACTTTTACGTAGCAGGAGATTTTAATGACTGGGGGAAGGCCATAGGTGAAAAGCAGTGGAAGATGACTCCTCAGCGCGTGGGTGAAGAGCTATGCTTTGTATTGAGGGCTTCTAAGGCTATTTTACAAGAGGGGAGAGTAGGCCGATTTAAATTTGTGTCCTCCAAGGGCCAGTGGCTAAAAGTAAACCCTTCGGCACCGAATAGGGTTCAAGATAGCCAAAATAATGATAACTACGAATTGCACCCGACAAGAAGCGGAGAGCATCAGTTTTATTTTGAGATCTCACAAAAAACAGAAACGCTAGACCAAGATGCAGTCGTTTGGCCAAAAGCTGACACCTTAGAGCGCTGCAAGCTAGGCTGCGGGAAGCTATTCTTATCTCTAAAAACAGATAAGCCCTTGGGGGCTATGGTTAGCCAAGAAGGCACCCTCTTTCGGGTGTTTGCGCCTAGGGCAAAGCGTGTGAGTGCTATCTATTTTCACCCGTCTTCTCCTGAAATTTTACACACGCTTCCGCTTCGTCTACGAGAAGATACCTACTGGGAAGGTCAGCGGCCTGAGAACCTCCATGGCTTTCATTACTATTACCAAGTAGGCGGAGAGAATAAAGACCAACTATCGCACTTTGATGAGGCATTTCAGGTTTTAGACCCCTATGCCTGGCTAACGGTCGGCCGTGAAGGACCTGGAATCATCATAGATAAAAGACAACTGGCTCCTCTGCAGCCTAAAGTGTTTTCACCCCCAGCCTGGCAGGATCTGATTATCCTTGAGGGGCATGTGAGGGACTTGCTTACAAAAGCGCCTATCCCCCTATCTGCAGAAGAGCGCTTGGGTTTTAGAGGCTTTTGTGAGAAGCAAGGGTAGCTATCTGCGATCTCTCGGTGTGAATGCTCTAGAACTGCAGCCGCTTCAGGCTTTTGACACTGTAAAAAAAGAAGATTACCACTGGGGCTATATGCCTATTAGCTATTTTTCGCCAGCTCCTGCCTATATGGGAGGTCTCCCGAGGCCTGAACAAGTCTATGAGCTGCAAAGCCTCGTA
>CAZEFS010000173.1:0-2197 GCA_964511545.1 uncultured Opitutales bacterium | reverse complement strand
CACGATACCCCTTCTCCCCTGAAACTCAGCCTCTCGGTTGCTATCGCTCTAGCCTTAATGCTACTCTTGGCGGTGGTGATGGTTTTTCTGTATCTTCCCTCTCGTCCCCGAGCAGTAAACGCTGCTATTGTGGAGGAGAGGCTGGAAAAGCTAAAGCAAGTCAACAGGGTGCAAGCAGAGCTCCTCTCCACCTACGCCTGGGTTGATGATAGCCATACCCACGTTCGTATCCCTATAGACAAGGCCATGCAGTTCACCCTAAAAACGATTAATCTTCCCCCTGTTTCTTCTCAGGAGGTAGTCCCTCTCCCTTCAACTCAGCCTTAAATTCTATTTTTGATATTTATGGAAATCAGTCCTTATGCTTTAGTGATCTTAGGCCTCATGGTGGTATTTTTTGTGTCTAGTATCTATGCGCTCTATTGGTCAGCCAAGCAGGGCCACTTTCAGGACTTAGAAGCAGGAGCTCGCAGTATCTTTACCCCAGACGAGCCAGAGGGGGAGCAGACTGACTTTTTTCCTGCTAAGTCTCGTAAAACGAAAGTCTTTTCAACTCACTCTTAAGGTATTTGTATGGCTATAGTCTTAAAATCAAGCAGTGCGGAAGAACGCGTGAGGCTCAGTACCATTGATGCCTCTACCCGGCCTTACGCTGTCTATTTTTTGGTATGCGCAGTCTTATGGCTCCTAGCGGGGACGGCCTTGGCTTTGATTGCCTCTATCAAGCTCCACGCCCCAGAGTTCCTCAAAGGCTGTGAGTGGCTCACCTTTGGAAGGGCAAGAGCTGCACACTTAACGGCTGTGGCCTATGGATGGGCTAATAATGCTATTTTCGCAGTCTCATTTTGGATCATGGCAAGGCTTTGCCAACGAGAACTTATGGGAGGCAAACTCTTGCTGATTGCGGGTATTTTCTGGAATGTCGGAGTATTCGTGGGTATTGTCGCTCTCCTCTCGGGGCAGATTACGTCTGTTGAGTGGCTCGATATGCCGCCTTATGTGGGGCCGCTTTTAGCTGTATCGTATGTGCTCATTGGCATTTGGGGTGTCATGAGCTTCCTTTACCGAAAGGCAGAGCATGTGTATGTCTCTCAGTGGTATATCTTGGCAGCTATTTTTTGGTTTCCTTGGCTGTATAGTGTAGCGCAGGTGATGGTCCTTTGGTTTCCAGCTCGTGGGGCTGTACAGGCTGTGGCAAATTGGTGGTTTGCCCATAATGTTCTAGGCCTATGGGTGACGCCCATGGCTTTGTCTGCCATTTACTACTTTATTCCTAAGGTTTTGGGAAAGCCCATACATAGTTATTACCTTTCATTATTAGGATTTTGGTC
Source organism: uncultured Opitutales bacterium (assembly GCA_964511545.1). Lineage (GTDB taxonomy): Bacteria > Verrucomicrobiota > Verrucomicrobiia > Opitutales > CAZEFS01 > CAZEFS01. The sequence continues at coordinate 866 of CAZEFS010000173.1, read as the reverse complement.
TCTCGCCTTATTTTATAATTGGGCGGGGATGCATCACCTTATCGGAGGGCCTGTACCCGTATGGCTCATCTCAGCCAGTACAGTGGCTAGCGTGATGATGGTAGTGCCTGTACTCGTAACAGCGATTAACCATCACTTTACAGTCATAGGCAGTTTTAAGAAGGTCTGGCAAAGCCCTGTTTTGAGGTTTATTGTGTTTGGGGCTATGTCGTATACGCTGTCTAGCTTTATTGGCTCTGCCATGGCCTTAAGAGAAGTGAATGAAATCACCCACTTTACCCATCTTACAGTAGGGCATGCCCACCATGGCCTCTACGCGTTCTTTACCATGGTCGCTTTTGGAAGCATTTACTTTATGCTACCTCGTCTGCTACGGCGCGAATGGCCCTCAGCGTTGCTGATTCATCTTCATTTTTGGTGTGTGGCTGTAGGTATTACGCTTATGGTGATAGCCCTGCACGTAGGAGGATGGCTCCAAGGCTTAGAGATGAATGATCCCTCGATTCCTTTCTTAGATGTAGTCAAGCATACCCAAGTTTGGCTCAATGCAAGGACGCATTCGGGTATACTCATTACTTTGGGGCATATTGCCTTTGCGATCAACTTCTTCTGGATGCTTTTATTTTGTAAAGAAACAGAGATTACCGCTGCCTCACCCATTAGTTTGGACGCTAGGACCCAGATTCCTTAATCCTCTCCCTTTTGTATGAAAAATATCTACCTTATCTTTTGTGGCGCTCTATTTTGCTTACTCTTTTCTTTTTCAGGCATTGTAGTGAGTAATTACTTTCAGTGTGGGGCCTTAGAGCCTATTGTGGTAGAAGAGGGAGGCCCTAGGCTTCCAGCAAGCCCGCTAGGAAAGGCTG
>CAZEFS010000172.1:0-2204 GCA_964511545.1 uncultured Opitutales bacterium | reverse complement strand
AGAAGGCAGCTTGCTTAAAGATCTCAACAATGCGCGCTCCTCTTTCAAGCTGGGCCTTAGTTTTTGCATCTAGGTCTGCCCCAAACTGAGCAAAGGCGGCAAGTTCTCGAAACTGTGCCAGTTCTAGCTTAATTTTCCCCGCTACTTGCTTCAAGGCCTTGATTTGCGCAGCTGATCCCACACGTGATACTGATAAACCCACTGAAATAGCGGGGCGCATACCTTGATTAAAGAGATCTGTTTCTAAGAAGACTTGCCCGTCTGTAATGGAAATAACATTGGTGGGGATATAAGCCGAAACGTCACCTGCTTGGGTTTCGATAATCGGCAATGCCGTGAGAGACCCTCCACCACTTGCTGTATTTAGCCTTGCTGAGCGCTCTAACAAACGAGAATGCAGGTAAAATACATCTCCAGGGTAGGCTTCACGGCCTGAGGGACGTTTCAGAATGAGAGAAATCTGCCTATAGGCCACAGCGTGCTTGGATAGATCGTCATAGACAATCAGAGCATCCATCCCATTTTGCATAAACCACTCACCTATAGCTGTCCCAGCGTAGGGAGCGATGTATTGGTTTGCGGGGTTATCCGAGGCAGGAGCATTTACAATAATCGTATAGGCTAGGGCTTTTGCCTCTTCTAGAACCTTAATCGTACGGGCAACTGTTGCGTTTTTCTGCCCTATAGCAACGTAAACAGAATAAACGGGGCGAAAAGCAGGGTCTTTTGACGCTAGACCTTCGTCATTCATCCGGGCCTGATTAATGATGGTATCCATAGCGATAGTGGTTTTACCGGTAGAACGGTCACCAATGATGAGCTCTCGCTGCCCTCTACCAATGGGAATCATCGCATCAATGGCAGAAATTCCCGTTTGTAGAGGTTGGTCTACCGATTGTCTTTCAATAATACCAGGGGCCATACGCTCTATGGGATAGGCCTCAGTGTTTTGAAGGAGACCTTTGCCATCAATAGGCTGGCCAAGAGCATCTACTACACGGCCCAAAAGGCCCTTTCCCACAGGGACAGACAGTAGGTGACCCGTAGTAGTGACTTTATCGCCTTCTCGTAACTGAGACACATCCCCAAAGACCACACAGCCCACCCTATCTTCTTCTAAGTTGAGCGCTATACCCTTTACCTTTTTTGGGAATTCTAATACCTCATTAAACATGACTCGAGACAGGCCACTGACATAGGCTACACCATCTCCTACCTGTGTAATGGTGCCCACGTTGGCTTGTTTTAGACTAGTATCTAGTTTTGCGATTTCCTCTTCTATGAGGCTTAAAATACTGTTTTTCGTCTCTGTACGGTTAGGTATTGGCATGGTGAATCCATTGATTTAAATGATTAAAAGTACTCTGCTCCCAGATATCGCTTCCAATGTGTACCCTGATACCGCCTATTAAGCTAGGGTTGAGATAGGTCTGGAGCTTGACTTCTTTTTTGTAATGGGCTGAAAAGAAACCTTCAAAAACTGAAAGCTGCTCTTGGCTAAGAGGACTGGCATGCTCTAGAAGACAGTTTTCTCTAAAACTAGCTTCGCGAAGCAGCCTAAGGTAAGCCTTAAGAATTCCTTTTTTTTCTAGAGCTGGCCTATTTCTTAAAGTATGGAGCAGCGCTTCTACCCTGGGAAAACTCAACTTGCCTCCTGCATCCAATGAGAGCTTGAGAAGCTGCTTTGCATACTTTTGCTGCTGTAAGGAAGAGGCCATACGCTTTTAGAGAGGAGTGGGTAGAGAAGCGGTGATTTTTTCCATATAAGACGCCTTGTCTTTTTCTGGCAGTTCTTTACTCAGGACTTTTTCTGTTGTAAGGACAACGAGGCGCACGAGATCTTTTTCTAGGTCTTGCTTCATGTTTTGATAATCTAACTGGATGCGCTCTTGGGCTGTTTGCAAGATATCTTCGGCTGCTAGCCTTGCAGATTGGGCATGCTCTTGCTTCATCTTTGCTCCAAGGAGTTTTGCCTCTTGGATGCACGCTTGGGCTTCTTTTGAGGCCTGGTGCAGAAGCTCTTTTGCTTGCAGCTCAGCTTCGGCAAGTTTTTGTTTTGCCTCATCAGACTGCTGCAATCCTTCTGCTATCTTTTTCTGCCTTTCCTCCAACGTAGCCAAGATGGGCTTGAGGGCAAATCGGTAAAGAACTGCCGCCACTAGACAGAAGTTCACCATCTGGGCAGTCAGCAAGGGCCAACTGAC
>CAZEFS010000171.1:0-2216 GCA_964511545.1 uncultured Opitutales bacterium | reverse complement strand
AGGGTTATGCAAGAGGTCTAGGTTTTAGCAAGTGTATGAGACAAGATAGTTTAAACTAGGTGTGGATGCCCCTTAACCTTCTGCTTCTAAAGACCTTTGGAGCGAGTGCTTTTCAGCGAAAGACGCTTGCTTTTCAATTTTTAGCTCTATATACATGAGGGCGTGAAGGGTTAACACCACGGTGTCTCCTTTACTTACCCTAAACTTATTTTTCATTTTTGTTGTGACCTTGGAACATCCAGCTGAGTCTCAAAAAGAGCGCATTCTGCAGGGGGTGGCAGCTTCACCGGGGATCATCTGCGGCCTTCCGTACCTATTTTTTCATAAGGAGTTAGAGATTCCGATCTATGATGTAGCGGGTGCAAAAAGTGAAGAAGAAGTGAAACGCTTTGAGCAGGCCCTCATTAAGACACGCCTTCAGATCCACCGCTTGCGCTCTGCGGTGGCAGAACGCTTGAGCGAAGAAGAAGCAAAAATCTTTGACGCACACTTGCTGGTACTAGAAGATAAAGCCTTAATAGAAGAAACCATTGAAGAACAAAAAACCCATGGTTATAATATTGAGTATTGCTTTCACTATGTCGCGAAACGTTATATTGATGCGTTTGATCGTATTGATGATGAATACATCAAAGAGCGGGTCACGGATATTCGGGATGTGACCAAGCGCGTTTTGCATAACCTCTTAGGCTATGTGAGCGGGGCCCCTCTGCATTTAGCTGAGCCTAGAGTATTGGTCTCGAAGGATGTTAGCCCTAGCGATACAGTGAGTCTAGATCGTAACCTTGTCTTGGCTATTCTCACAGATAGTGGAAGCCGTACGAGCCATGCGGTCATTATGGCGCGGTCTCTTAAGGTACCGGCGGTAGTGGGCTTGCATAATATCACAGAACAGGTTAAGAAAGAAGATAAGATCTTAGTAGATGGCTACGAAGGTATCGTGATTCTTAACCCCGCAGAAGACACCCTATATCGTTATGGGCAGCATAAGCTCCAAAAAGAAAAAGTAAGCAGGATCTTTGAGTCTGCCCTACCAAAACCCTCTGAGACGACGGATGGCCAAACTATTTGCCTGCTAGCCAATATTGAAGGGCCTCAGGATCTTCCCTACGTGGAAAATGCTTGCATGCAAGGCATAGGCCTATTTCGCACAGAGTCTATCCTCTTACAAAAAGATAAGCTCCCAAGTGAAGAAGAGCAGTTTTTGGTGTATAAGGCTGTCCTTTTAGCACAAAAGAATCCCGTTGTTATACGGACATTGGACCTTGGAGGAGATAAAAATATAAGCCCTACTTCTTTTCTGGATCATGAAGCAAATCCCTTTATGGGGTTTCGGGCGATACGCTTTTGCTTAGAACACAAGACTCTTTTTAAAGAGCAACTGAGAGCCATTTTAAGAGCCAGTGCTTATGGAAAAGCAAAATTGATGTATCCGATGATCAGCGGAGCGGTAGAACTGATAAGGGCTAATGCCTTATTAGCAGAGGTAAAAGCAGAACTCGCCCAGCAAGCAATCCCCTTTGATGCAGCTATACCGGTGGGGTGCATGATAGAAATCCCCAGTGCGTTTATGGTCCTAGACCAGCTAAGCCAGCATGCCTCTTTTTTTAGCATAGGGACGAATGACCTCATTCAATATTCTTTAGCTGTGGATAGAAGCAATGATCGTATTGCCCACCTTTACGAGCCCCATAACCCAGCTATTATTCGTATTTTACATAAAATTATCCAAGATAGCCAGGCTTGCAAAGTAGACCTTAGTTTCTGCGGTGAAATGGCAGGAGATCCCATTTATTTGCCTTTGCTTTTAGGTCTTGGGGCCCGTTCTCTCAGCCTTGCACCTAGGCATTGTGCAGAAATAAAATACCTGATTCGCTCTATGTCTCTCCAAGAAGCCCAGGTTATTGCACAAAAAACTATGAGTGAAAGTAGCCCCCAAGCAATCTTTCAGCTTTTAAAAGATTTTTACACCAGTAAGACTCAATTTGAGAGCTAAGCCCTAAGGTTAGGGGGCCCCTCTACGGTCTTAGACCTAATCCTTCCTGGATAAAATCAAGGAGCGTAGGAAAGCTTTTTAATTTTCCTTCAGCGATCCATTCCTCTTCCTTTGTGCTAGGAGCCATCCCCGTTTCTACCCGAATAGGGTGGATGCCAGCATTCATCCCAGCTTCTATATCGCTGAGTCTATCCCCTACCATGAAGCTGTGCTGAGGAGA
>CAZEFS010000170.1:0-2216 GCA_964511545.1 uncultured Opitutales bacterium | reverse complement strand
AGTCCACCTCCTTTCGGCTCAGCAGCTGGGCTAAGACGTGGGTGTTGGCAAACTTCCCCTTCACATCATAGGTTAAAAACCTAAAATCCAAGCCCTCCTCCTCCGCCAAACGCTCCTGAAAGCCCTCTTCGTCCGCTAAACGCCCTTGCAGGCCCTTCTCCTCAGCTAAGCGCTCCTGAAACCCCTCTTTTACCTGCCGAGTCACGGGATGGTCCATGGACTGTAAGACCAGGATCTCCACCGGCCTCTTGTGGGTTCGTTTTAGCTCTACCTTACGCTGCTCATCCCCCAGGCCCGAGCCTTTTGCAAGCCCAAAGCCCTGGAGAAATAGCCCCATCAGCCCTATAAGTAAAAACAAGCACCCCCTCGTATGAAAGATAGCAGACACAGTGTCTTATACAGTCGGCGAGAGGATGAGATTTTTAAGGGGGGAGGAGTGGGAAGAAGTGATGAAAAAGCCCCAAGCGGGAAGGCCTTTATGAAAGGATTTGGCTTGGGCTTGGAGAAATTAGAACTGTAGACTTTTAGATTCTATATTATGTATTGCGTGCAGATTTGGAGTCAGTTTTACCTGTGTCTAAAAGAGATTCATTAGCTGACTGAACGAATTGCTTTATAGCATCACAAAATTCTTTATGATCTTCATTATTTCTTAAAATATCATGAATAAGATGACGCTTACCATCAGTATCCATTTTATCGGCAATTAATTCAAACAGCTCTATAAACTGCTCGATATAACCATCTATCTGATCGTTTAGATCAAGTACAAATAATTGAGCTATTTGTTGACAGTTTTCATTTCTCTTTGATTTATCTAGAATTTTTCTTGCTAAATATATAGCAGATATTATATTATTGAGGTTTTGACCTGTTGTAGAAGATAATACTTCCAGGATTAGCTTGGCCAAATTCTCATTAAGGGCATCATAAGATTTGATATCTTTAGCAGCACTGATACGCTCTTGAATCGGTTTATTCTTATCTTCAACAATTGCTATTAAACGTATATCTTCTTGAGATGGAGGCCCTTTTTTTATAGAGTGCAATGCTTCCATAGTTGAAAAAATACCCTCTTGCACAGGATCTGCAACAGCTGGCACTTCTCCTGCTAGGTTTTGCTGCAACTCTTCAGATCCAGGGTTCTGACTAATATTTTTGCCCTCTCCACCCCCTCCACTGAGTTCATCTTCTGATCCAGCAGGCAAAAACCCCACCACCCCAGTGGGTTTATCGGTATTGATAAGTCTTATATGCATATAATTTTAATGTATTTAATTTTTATAGTTTTATAGTTTAGTTGCTTACACAACTCCCTCAAAAAAGGAGTCCGTTCCTTCCCTTTTTTATGAGCAAATAATACATTCACAAGAAAAAAATAATTGATAATGCATTATTTTCTATTTTATTAATAATAAAATATTAATATTAAAATTTCACTTAATAAAGTCTACATATCCGCACAGGTCCCTTCCTGCCGATACGTGATTAGACCTTTTGCAATTGGTACACAAGCTGCTCTATACAACGCATGTTCATTTTACCTTTCTTATACCTAGCTTAGTATTAGACCTCTTGCGGACCTAAACTAAACAAACCCTCATAATAGACGATTTTACTCCCTAAGCCCCTCCAAATTCCCTGTGCACCCTCCCTCTACAGTTGTACCGCCTGAAAACGTGGATCAGCTGGACTTTTCTGGCAAAAAGATCCTCGTTATAGACGATAGCGCGCCCAATCGCGAGCTCCTGCGCTTTGCATTGGGGAAGAAGAAGTTTGAGGTCTTTACCTTTGCCTCGAGCCAAGAAGGCCTTAAAAACCTAGAAAGCATCGCCCCTGACATCCTCCTTTTGGACATAGACCTCCCAGACCACAACGGGGTAGACCTCTGCAAGACCATCAAGGCCGACTCTCGCTACATGGCCCTGCCCATTATCTTTATAACCGGCTACAGCGATTCGCAAACGATGCTCAAGGCCTTTGAAGCCGGAGCTGCCGACTATATCGTAAAGCCTTTGCGACTACCCGAAGTCATCGCCAGGCTCCGCACCCACCTCAAACTCACCCATCTGATTAAGACCCAAAAAGAACAAAATGAGGCCCTCCAGCACGCCAATGCAGAGATTAACAAGTTCCTTGGCGTTGCCACGCATGACCTGCGGAACCCCCTCGTGTCTATCCGGGGCCTAACGGACTTCCTCCAGGATGGCTCCTTG
>CAZEFS010000169.1:0-2237 GCA_964511545.1 uncultured Opitutales bacterium | reverse complement strand
TGGCGCCTAAAACAAAAATAAGCAAAGCCGGAAAGGTATTGGTAAGCGGCAGGGGTAAAAACACAAGAAAAGCCATCAAAAAGACTAAGATCCCCATGATCCTATAGGGAAGACCTTGGAAGATAGGATTATAACGCGGCTGCAAGTAGCGCTCTAGCAAGCGCAGGACCCGTTCGCTTGTGTGGAGCACTTTTTGGATAAAAGTGATTTTGATCTTTAGCTTCCGGGCTTTTTCAGGAATAAGGGGGGCCCGAAACCCTAAGCCCATCTGCAAGCCTAAAACCATCATTAAAAACCCCAAAGGTACGCTGAGCCCATACACGGGTAAAGAACTAGGTAAGGCTAAGAGCATCAAGCAAAGGCCGAAAGATTTATCTCCTAAGGAAGCTAGGATATCCCCTAAGCTCAGAGAGGCCTCTTGAGTGCTCTGCAAAAGGGCATGCAGCGTAGCTGAAAAAGAAGATGGCGAAGATGCTTTCATAGTAAAATAGGAAAAAGCTTAAACAGGAGAGAGTTTTTGGTTTCGAACTAAGCCCCAAGCCCCCAGAGCAGATCCTATCATCAGCACCAGGCAAGGAAGGAAGGAAATGTGAGTTTGGTTCCACAAATATAGGGCAAGGGGAATCATACAGCTGCCGATTCTAGAGCCTATGGCATAGCCAAGAGAGACAAATGTATAGCGCTCTTGCACAGCAAAAAGGCTATGTGCCCAGGCATGAAAGGGCGCCACAAACCAAGCACTGAGTAATACGAAGACAAACTTCATCCCCACAACGCATGCAAGAGAATCGTACTCTAAGAGCTTAAATAAAGGAAAACTCAAGCTCAGTGTCGCCAAAGCCCCATAGAGCATGGACCGGGCTAGGCCAATGCGGTCTGCTAGCTTTCCAAAAAAGGGTAAAACAAGCAAAAAGAACAAGAGCCCCAGGGTGTGCACCGTCATCACCACCTTGAGCGGAATAGAAGTGACCTGAAGGATAAAAACGTTCATAAAGACCTGAATCATCTTTGTCAGTGTAGAGTAGCAAAAGGTAACGAGGATGGTACAAAATACCCTATTCCAGACACGAAAAAAATCTGCCTTAAAGGCCACAAAAGCGTTCTCTTTTTTTTGGGGCTTTAGGGCCTGAGCTTTGAGAAACTCGGGCGTTTCCAGCGCGTATTTTCGTATATATACAGCTACGCCTGCGGTGCCTAAAGCTGCAATATAAGCTATACGCCAATAGCCCACTGGCAAATAAGCCACAATAGTAGCTGCCAAAGAGGCTAGCAAGATACCCACAACTGTAGCTGAAATATAAATACCACTCCACCAGCCCTTGTTTCGCAGCTGAGTGTGCTCTAAAGCAAAAATAGCCCCCCCGCTGTAACTCCCAGCAAGGAAAAAATCCTGTATGAGCTTAAATAAAGCAAAAAGAATAGGTGCTAGGGCTCCCGCTGTTGCATAGGTGGGTAAGAAGCCAATGAGCGCTGTTGTGAGGGCCATTCCCCATACGGATAGACTGAGGGCTTTTTTTCTCCCCCATTTATCCCCCATGTTTCCCAATATAAGAGCTCCTAGTGGCCGAGAAAGCATTCCCAAGGGTGTAATACAATAGGCTAAGATGAGCCCTGTGACTGTATCGACCATCGGCAAAAAGACGTTTACCAAAACAGGCGCCATAAAACCATAGAGGGCCACGTTATAGTGGTCTAGGGCAGTGGCAAATAAGGCTGCCCAGCTAGAGTGTTTGAGCTTGAGAGGGCTAGGTCTAGATTGGTCTTCCATAGCGTGGATCACAGCAAAATACAGTGAAAAATAAAGGGCTACTCTGCCCTAGGGGCTTAGAATGTTCTTAACAAAGTCAGATTGCAGCCTTTTTGTTTTAGGCAGTCAATAGCAATTTCAAGCTCTGGGAGAGTGATTTAGCTAGGGCCTTCTAGCAAATGAAGGGCTTCAGACAGCGGGATGATGCCTCGTTGGGCCTTAAGGACAGCATCTTGGCCGAGTGTACGGATCTTATGGGATTTGAGGTAGGCCTGCAAAGCTCTGAGAGGCCTTTTTTGCTCTAAAAGTTCTAAAAGTGCCGGATGCAGGGGTAAAAGCTCAAAGGCTCCGATGCGCCCCAAAACACCTGTGTATCTACAAAAAGAGCAGCCTCTACCTTGTTTGAGCTGTAAAGGTTCGTCTGATAGTAGAGGCTTAAGGTGGTATGGGATGGAAAGAGGAGCGTCTTCTACGCAATGGGGGCAGACAC
>CAZEFS010000168.1:0-2238 GCA_964511545.1 uncultured Opitutales bacterium | reverse complement strand
GAAGAGACCAGCGCTTCTCATTATGGCTTGCGTCTGCTGCATTCCATACGTTTTCCGGTAGGGTAGGGGCCCACCAGGCTTTGGGCTCATTGCGTACGACCGTTTGCCGCCCAAAGCGCTCTAATTTCTTACCATTTCCCGAGTCTAGTAGCTCATAGTCTTTCCACTGGCAGTAGTCAATCTGGATGGTTTTGAAGGTTTCTAGCTTAGAATGCATAGGCGTATAGAGTAAGTGATAAAAAAAAGCGCTATTTTTTTTATTAGACCTTGTAATTGGGAAAGCCGTCTAGTTTAGACAAGGCAGGAATAAAGCGGATAATACGCTTGGTCTCACCTAGAGTGCCATCAAAATAGTCCTTTAAAGCATAAGAGGCTACAGGATTGAGAACTTCTAGGGGAGTATCAAGCCCTGTCAGGTAAAAAATTCCTCCCGCGTCTTGCCCTTTTAGCCGTAAACTATTTTTGCCTACCCACGATAAAAACTGGGGTAAAGCCGTAACGGATCTGCCTAAGATGAAATTGAATTTTCGATACTCTTCCTCAATGCGGCTGTGTTTGCACTCTACGTTTTTAAGGCCTAAGGCTTCAGCCATGGCCTGGACAGCTCGGATCTTTTTAGCAATCGAGTCTAAGAGGGTAAAGCGAAGCTCTGGAAAGCAGATTGCTAAAGGTAGACCTGGAAAACCCCCTCCAGTCCCTACATCTAGGACGGTTTGCCCTGCTTTAAATCTGGCTACTTTAGCAAAGGCGAGGCTGGGGAGGAGGTGATGTGTTTCTAGTGCATCGATATCCTTGCGCGAGATGAGGTTGATTTTACTATTCCACTCTCGAATAAGCTCACAGAGCCTGGATAGCCTAGCCCAGTCCCACTCCGGAAAGTCTTGAAAGTAAGCCTTGAGGCTCTCTAATAATGAAGAGATTTTCATGAGGGAATCGCTATAAATTAATAAAAAAAATATTAAGAGTTTATTATTTTACTGACCCGCCCCTTTAAGCATGAGGCTGGTAGATATCATGCAAGCGCAAAAGGCCTTGTAGCTGACCGTTTGGATCCACTACTGGAAGGACACTCACTTGCTTATGGTGGCTTTCCATATGCTTGAGGGCTTCACCCAAGAGCCGTCCAGGCTCTATGGTAAGCGGCGAAGGAGACATGATGTCTTTCGCCGCAAGGTCTTTGATCTCATCATATTTAAGAAGGGCCCGGCGCAGGTCTCCATCTGTAATGAGGCCTAAGAGCTTTCCTCCTGTTTCGTCCACGACACAGGCAGCTCCTAGAGGCTTTTTCGTCATTTCGATGATGGTCTCTTTCACTTGAGTATGGGGGTAGACACAGGCTACTTTTACTGTAGGGTGCATGGTAGCTCCTACGGTGTGGAGGAGGTTTTTCCCCAGTTGTCCAGCAGGGTGAAAGCGAGAAAAGTCTGTAGACTTAAAGTTTTGCTGATGCATGATAGTTGCAATCAAGGCATCCGCTATAGCTAGGCTCAGGACGACGCTTGTAGAAGGGAGGAGGCCCAAGGGGTCTCCTTCACGGCTGATGCTTGCATCCAAAAAAATATCTGCCTCTTGAGCGAGTATAGACTGCGAATTCCCCACAATCGCAATAATAGGAGAGCCTAATTGCTTTAAAATGGGAATAAGACGCACCAGCTCTGCTGTACTGCCACTTCTAGAGAAGAAGATAGTAGGGTCGCCTGGATGATACCCTCCCAAATCCCCATGCAGGGCCTCTATCGGGTTTAAGAAAAACGCAGGTTTTCCAATACTACAGAAGGACGCCGCCGTCTTCTTAGCCACATAGCCAGACTTTCCTAGGCCGCAGATCAAAATCTTTCCCTTATGCTCCGATAAAAGGTCTACTGCCTCTAGAAATGAAAAATTCAAGCGTCTGCATCCCTCTTCCAAGGCGTGGATACTGGCTTGTATGCTATTTTTTGCTATATGGAGGCTAGTCTCAGCGGTGTTTACCGGTTGAGGATGAAAATCAGAGGAAAAGGACATAAAGTTTCGTTCCTAGATTGGAATCTAGAATCTATTTTGGCAAAGCTTTATTTTCACTAGACCTCTTGCGGACCTACGTATTATCTTGGTTGGCCTGCCGGGCGTCTCCCTACGCTCTTCAGGCTTCACTTTAAAAGCTACGCCCGAACATGTCGAGCTTCGGGAGACAAGTAGCTCGTCGTGTCGGGCGTAGCTCGCCGAGCGAAGCCCGAAGCCTGGTTTCTGGGCGAGGCC
>CAZEFS010000167.1:0-2238 GCA_964511545.1 uncultured Opitutales bacterium | reverse complement strand
GAAGGAACTTGCTTTTTTTTAGAAATGAGTTTTTGAGAAAGGGGTTGGCTAGCAGGCTGACTATCTAAATGAGGGGACGTAGCTAGGCCAACGGTGTCCCCTCTAGGCAAGTTCTCTAAGCTAAAAACATGCAAGGGAGCCGCCTGAGGCTTAAGCCAGGCCCTTAACTCTTGTATCAAGCCGTGGCTAAGGCTCATAAGCATAACTCCCAGATGCAGCGCTAGTGAAAGCCGTAGAGCCGTTTGATTAGGGAGACCAGACAACAGCCTCTGCCAGATAGTATTAGGAACCTTCCTTAAGCCTTCCTTTAGCATGCTTGGGTATCCAGACTAATTTTTGATAAGTGATACTTCTTTAACAGATCCAAGACTTGGATCACGTGCTGGTAAGGTAAAACAGCGTCCGCCCGGAGGTGAATGATGGTATCCTTAAGCCTTGCAGCCTCTTGAGCAAGAATCGTTTCTAGCCTGTCTAAATCTACCGCTAGCTTCCCCCAAACTATATTTCCTTTAGCATCGATACTGATCGTTTGGATCTTACTATCTTGAGACGCGCTTTCCCTATGTTTTGACTGGAGAGGCAGCTGCAAGGAAATACTTTGCTCCAGGAGAGGGGTTGTCACCATAAAGATAATCAGAAGGCTGAAGGCCAAGTCTATCAAGGGAGTGACATTGAGCTCTGATAAAGCGCTGAGTCTTGCTTTTCTATGAAATTGCCTAGGCATAATCGTTTTAGGCTAAAACCTGGCTGGCTAACTCCCGTTCAAGCCTATCACAAAACCAACTAGCAAAGCTTTCGAGTTCTGTAATTCTTATTTTTACCTGATTGAGGAGAAAATTATATCCAAAAACGGAAGGAATAGCCACCAAAAGGCCTGCCACCGTGGTTAACAATGCCCCTGAGACGCCCGGGGCTAAATTTTGAATCGCAGCGCCTCCCCCGCTGCCGAGGCCGCCAAAGGCGTCCATTACCCCCCAGACTGTCCCCAAGAGGCCTAAAAAAGGCGCTCCAGAAACCATGGAGGCTAGTAAAACCATCTTTGCCTCATAACGGAGGATCTGACGGGCTAAGGCCCTTTGGAGGGCGCTTTCAACAAAGTCCATAGGCTTTAAAGCGAGATGGGCTCTCTCTTGGCAGGTTTTTCTGTAGGCTTCTAAGGCGGCATAGGCTAGGGCCCCGTAAGTTCCCTGGCTTAGGAGAGCGGTATCAATTTTTATATCCAAAATGCTGCCAGAGCGTAGAATCTGCCCTTCAAAGCCTTTATTCAGTACGCTGAGGCTCTTTAAGTCTAGGTATTTTCCTATCATTACCGTCCAAGCTAAGAAGCTACACAGGACTAATACGAGGACGATGAGCTTGCCCGCAAAGTCAGATTGGGTAAAATAAGTCATCACGCCAGGGCTTGTCGCCAGGCAGATAGGCATGCAAAAAAAAGACATAAACAGGCAAAGAAAAGGTGACATTCAAACCCCAGGAGTCTTTTTAAAAGAGATGAACCCCTATTTAGAGTTTGAGTTTTAAGTTTATAAGGGTTTTATGAGATCTACCATCTTGAATCAACCCTTATGTTTAAAGCGAGCGATTTTTTTACATTACCAACGAGTCTTCTTTCCTTTGCGCCGTTTTTTGACCCCTCTAGCCCTCCCTGGACTTGGGTAGAAGCCATCTCCAAAGCCTTAGCAGCCTTTGAGTTTGAGGACGAAGCACGCCTGAAGCCCCTCCCTTCAGGCTTTAGCGTAGGAGCGAGGGTATACCTGCATTCTACTGTAAAATTGCCTCCCTATGGGGTGATTGAAGGCCCCGCCTATATCGGTCCCGGGACAGAGCTACGCGCGGGTGTGTACATCCGTCAAAATGTCATTGTAGGGGCAAATTGTGTCTTAGGTAATGCCTGCGAGTACAAAAACTGCCTTGTCATGGATGCCGTAGCTACCCCCCATTACAACTATGTGGGAGACTCTATCCTAGGCAGCCACGCCCATCTAGCAGCCGGCAGCATCCTCGCCAATCTCCGTCTGGATAAGGCCCCCATTATGATCAAAAGCCCATCCGGAGAGCTCATCCCTACAGGGATGCGAAAGCTGGGTGCTATTTTAGGCGAAGCAGCTGAGGTAGGCTGTAATGCTGTCTTGCAACCAGGAACACTACTGGGAAAGCAATCTATCATCATGCCCACTGTCGCATTTGGGGGCTATTTACCGGCAGGTGCGAGGGCCTTTAGCGAGGCACAAACGAGCA
>CAZEFS010000166.1:0-2288 GCA_964511545.1 uncultured Opitutales bacterium | reverse complement strand
TTCGCTCGTTGAGCTTCGCCCGACACGTCGCTCTGTGAGCTACCTGTCTCCCGACGTGACAGGCATCTCCGTCAAGCTATGGGCATCGTTTTGCGGACTACGCCGACACGTCGGGCGGACAAGGTCGAGGCAATCTAATAAGCCAGGAGAGGCCTTATGATGACGGTTCATGGATAAGCACGTTTTTTCTCAGTCTAACTATCTGTGCCTACGTATAGTCGATTAAGTTGAATTATCGTACAGAAATTCATCACCCAATCTAAGATAATCCATGATTTTGAAAGCTATTTATTCCTTTTTTAGATACGCTATTTCAAATGAATTTACTATAGTCCAATCACATGGGTTGCATACAGGGCGTTTTTAGCGCTCTTGCCTACTTTAAAAAAGCAAAAGGAGAGAGTTTAAGCTTCCACTCAGGCTCGTCTAAAGAGCCTTTTAATTGTATAAAAGAAAGCTTAGATAGGGGGTCTATCCATCTAAAAATGTGGGAAACTACGGGCAGGTTTAGTCCCCCCAGGAGGTAAAAATGAAGTGAAAAATCTAGCTCATCCCATATAAGAGAGTAGTCTCCCCTGCCCTCCATACGGGCGGTATTGCCCCATATACTTAAGCTAGGCACAGTTAATAAGCCAGCATCCAGTTGAAAGTCCGCCTTGAGGTCCTTAAAATCAAAACTTCCTAGCTTTAAGATCTTGGAAAGCTGCCCAAGGAGATGTATTTGGCCTAATTGGGCATCTTTTAGCCCAAACATGCCTTCTACTGCAAAACTATTAAAAACGCCTAGCTGTCCCCTGCCTTTAGCCTTTAAAGAGGCTAAGCCGCCTACAAAGGCAGCCTCTTCAGCCTTTTTGAAAGAAAGGGCTGGTGGCGATCCTCCAGGGGGAGACAATACATCTGCCGAGGTCTTAAACTGGTCTTTATAGCGCACAAGCTCTCGTAGAGCCTCATAGTCAGCGTCATCTAGGGTTAAATCAAAGCTCAGTTCTGGGCTAGGAGAAAGGCTGTTTAAAGCTAAGGATCCCCAGGCTCTACCACCTGCTAAACCAAAATTAAGGGACGAAACGTCTGTTTTTGGACCTCTTTTATGTGCCTGAAACGACAGATAGCCTAAGCCTATCCCTTCATAGCTGAGAGCTTGGGAAACTTCACACTGTAGACGAAGATGGTCCTGCCTGGGGCTAGCAGATATGCCATATAGGATACCCCTTCCCACTAAACTCGGAGGCAGCGTACACTGAAATGCATGGGAGAGCTCCTCCACATCCTTGCTAGCCAGAAGAAGCGCTAGGTGGTTCAGGCTCAGGCTACTCTTGGCCTCAAAGGCGATAGCATAGTAGTTATCAGGATCTTCTGGGCTATACACCCAGTCCATAAGGGTATTAGCCTTTTGGTTTTGATACTCAAGCGACAAGTCAAAGAGCTGTAAGTACAAAGGGGCTGCCCAAAAGTAAAGACTGCAGCCATCCAGGGGTGCCTTTCGGAAAGAAAAGTCTTTAGCTGTGGCATAGCCGTATACAAAAGTGGTGGATTGTTTATCCCAGTTGCCTTCTACATCTACATCTGCGTCTGGCCAGGCCTGGTGAAGATGAAAACCTGCCCAAAGGTCTTTCCACCACGGGTCCATCACGGGGGTAATGAGATGAGGATTTAAGGACCCCTTTAATAAAAATCGATAATCACTGGTATCTAGATTTTGATAATACATCCCCTCTCCTTGGCACTCTGGATGCTGGAAGTATACCTGAGATAATGCGAAGCTTGTGGGGGTTAACGCTAGGTCTGCACGCAGGCTCTCGAGCGTAATGCCCAGCAATCTGAGATGGGTTGCCTGCACAGTACCCCTCAGTTGTTTAAAAGCATAATCTGCCTCAAAATTGCCTTGTAGATCAAAAAATAGGGGATCCTTAAGGTAGCTACCTTCTCCCATGTAACGCTTTAGAAAAGGATGCTGAAGGCTTGTATTCTGGACTGCTCCTTTGCCCATAAACCACACTTTTTTTTGCTCTAGCTCCCAGTTGACTTTTGCTCGGGCCCAGGACCCGCCTTCTACGTTACTTAAACCTAGCCTTAGGCAAGGCCATTCTGCATCTCTAAGATCCACTTTCAAAAAAGAAATACTAGGCCACTCCTGTAGGTTCAATCCGCTGACAGACACGCTTGCTTGCAGCTCTTTTGCATCCTCTAATGCAGGGGTGGTGAGGGCTCCCAAGATATTTTTGAGATCTATACTCGTGCCATCCTTTAGGCAAAAATGAAAACTGGGTAAGGAACAGCGAAAAGCTGCC
>CAZEFS010000165.1:0-2297 GCA_964511545.1 uncultured Opitutales bacterium | reverse complement strand
CGAAAGAAGTCTATTATTCTTTACAGAGCCTCTGAGCCACTTACTAGACAGCGAAGGTTAAGCGCTGAAATGCTAGGCTTCTCCTGCTTCATAGCGCTGGCACCAAGCCTTATGCCATTCAAAAAAATCGCCCGCCTCTATATGCGCTCTAGCTTGTTGAAGCAGGTCTAGAAAAAAGTGTAGGTTATGAATACTTAAGAGTGTGGAAGCTAATAATTCCCCAGCGCAAATCAGGTGCCTGAGGTAGGCTCTGCTAAATTGCGAGGCTTCATTCTTTAAGCCTTCCATAATAGGTTGGTCATCTTTTTTAAAGCGTTCGTTGCGCAAGTTAATTTTCCCGTAAGAGGTGAAGGCTGTTCCGTGGCGGGCTAGGCGTGTAGGCATCACACAGTCAAACATATCGACTCCTAGGGCTATCATCTTTAGGATTTGAGGGGGTGTCCCTAGGCCCATCGTATAGCGAGGCTTATTTTTGGGTAAATGGATGATGCTAGTGGCTACTTGGTGTAGCATTTCAGGCTCTGGCTCGCCCACACTCACCCCGCCAATGGCAAAACCAGGAAAGTCCATCTCTACTAGGTTTTCTGCGCAGCGCTTGCGCAAGTCCTCATAGGTTGAGCCTTGTACTATTCCAAATACGAGGTGCCCAGCATCTAAGAATCCTCTAGTTTTAGCTAAGTCTAGAAAGGTTTTTGCCCACAAGAGGGTACGATTGACAGCTTGGGTGCACGCTTCTTTTTCGCAGGGAAAAGGGGGGCATTCATCCAGCACCATAGCGATGTCCGAGCCTAAATTAGCCTGTATTTCAAAGCAAGTTTGGGGGCTGAGGAAAATCTTTCTCCCGTCTAGGTGAGAGGCGAATTCTATCCCTTCATTCTTAATTTTACGAAGCTTAGACAGGCTAAAGACTTGAAAGCCTCCGCTATCGGTTAGTATGGGCCCTGGCCACTGCATAAAGGTGTGTAGCCCCCCTAGACCCTGAATCAGCTCGCTTCCTGGCCGGAGGTGAAGGTGGTAGGTGTTTCCTAAGATAATTTGGGCCTCAATGGCTTTTAACTGGCTAGGAAGGACGCTTTTTACAGTTGCCTGTGTGCCTACAGGCATAAATATGGGGGTTTCTATGCTGCCGTGCCTTGTTTGTAGGCGGCCTCTCCTGGCTTGGCAATGGGGGTTTTCTCTTAAGACTTGAAATATGGGCGCTAACATAAAGAATAGTTAAGACCTATATACTGAAAGTTTTTTACAGGAAAGTAGAAAATAACAAGACAGTACTTTTCTTGGGGGTTTATCGTAGATGCACCGTAATTTTAAACAGTCTTATACTGAAGCAGCGCTAGAATCTTGGTTCCTGAAGCTTAAAAAGCCTTGGGAAGAACAATTTTCTAAGGCAGCTCTTGCTCTTGGGAGAGATTTTTATAAGCAAGGGGCCCTACGCTCTCTCATTTTAGACCCTAAAACAGCAAAGGCTTATACTAGGTATGAAAAAACTGAAGACTATGTCGTGATAGAAGTCTTAAAAGATCGCTGGTGTGTACGGGGGTCTTACAAGGAAAGGCTTCATAATGAGGCTTTAGGTATTGCTACTTTGTATGAGATAGAAGAGCTCCTTGCCCAGGGCCTACACTGCCTCCCAACTGATACGACAAAGAGTCCTTTGCTGAAGGCAGGCCCAAGTTTAGGAAGCTCAGAGCTGGATCTTCCCTTTAGGCCTCTCTGCGGAGAGTTTCAGCTGCAGCCCCAAGGCCTTTTTTTCTATCCTTTTTGGAAAATAGAAGGCGATAAGCGTCTTTCTACTTTTGATAGAGGGCCGTTGAGTAAAAAAGAAAGAGCTTTGCTGATTCAGCTTGCGCTTCAGGCAAAAAAATCAGGCTTTAAGGCGGATACCATCGCTAAAGCCTATTTTTTGAAAGATTTAGAGGCTGTCCCCCCTTTTCTTAAACATACATTCCCCACATGGAGGTTTGTCCATTGCGCTCTAGGTCCTACTCTCACAGATTTAAAGATCTATACCTTGGAAGCCCAGTTAAAGGCCCGGCATTGGGATGACTTTTTGTTTATACTAGAGCTGAGCCTTTATTTTTATAAACAAGGACAGTTGCAGGACTTGAATCAGGCTCAAAAAAAACAAGTCCTGCAGGCCCGAAAAACTCAAAATGCTATTTTTTTTGAAGGATATGGGATTTTAAATATTCGGCTAGAAAATCATTCTAGCTTAGAAAGCTTTTTAGAGCAGTCTCCTACGGGAGAGTCTCTATACCTTCCCAAGTATCAATTGTTATCCTTTCACCCGAAGGTAG
>CAZEFS010000164.1:0-2304 GCA_964511545.1 uncultured Opitutales bacterium | reverse complement strand
GAGACTACCCTCTATTTTGGAGCCATGGCCTTGACGGCTTTTAACGATAATGCGGCTATTACCTACCTAGCATCCTTAGTGCCTAGCTTTCAGAACAACCTGGACTTGCAAGTGGCTGTAGTAGAGGGTGCGGTAACGGGTGGGGGCCTGACGGTGATTGCCAATGCGCCTAACCCTGCGGGCCAGTCTATCCTTTCTCGCTATTTTCCAGAAGGCGTATCGCCTCTGAAACTCTTTTTAGCCGCCCTAGTGCCAACGGCGGTGATGGTAGTGTTTTTTCGGTGTATGTAAATAAGGGCATACTCAATCTAGCTTGAGTTCAAGATACAGAAGGCTAGTCGGAACTAGCCTTCTGATGATATCCGCAGAAAAAAGCTAGAAAAGTAGGTCGCTATAGCTTATACGCGGTTGCGCTCTTCCTCACTCATTTCAACTATTTTGATCTGACTATTGGGAAAAAGTTTACTGAGTAAATCCCTATACGCCTCTAAGGAGCAAGAAATTTTTGATTTCCGGTCAAGGGTAATAGGTATTGGCTTATCAATAATCAATTCGGGACACAATTTTAGAATCTCCTTTATGGTACGATCTTCACATAAAGGCTGAAAGCGATCACCTGCGGTTATACTAGCATGAACTTCAAATAAGTACTGAAATAACTTTTTAAAAGCTTCCTTCTCCTTATCACTGGCTATACTACTTAAGGACCAAGAAGCAAGCGCTACAGTATCAGCAAAAGACATATCTTGCAAACTAGGTAAGTCATTAAAAAATGGACGTTCAAACATATGCGAGTCCTTAGCAATAGCGCTATGCTTTCCATTGAACAGGAAGGTGCATTTAGCATTATTAAACCTTATATTTGGGTAGCTCTCTTTAAATCACTTCCATTGTTGTTTGGATACCATATCTCCATCTATCACTACCAATGGAAATTGGTCTGCTTTTTCTTGAATATTCACTTCAGCGTTTGCTTGATGCTTTACATTCAGAGCTTCATTGATAAAATCCTTAAAAATGTAAGCTGGATTTTTTGACCTTATCTGAATGTGTTCAGCAATTAGTTCAAGGGTAGCTTTATGGGCCTGCCTGTTCTCAACAGAAGGTGGTATTTTAATTTTATTAAAAGTTTCAAAATAACTAACACTTGAAAACGCTTTACTCAAGACTTCTTGGATAACTTTTTCCGATAGGTCTTGAGGTAACTCAGAAATTTTCAAGGCTAAGGCCAAACTTATGAGATCTTTCTCTGTTAAAGAGTCTAGAATCATATCTTGCAATTCCAAAGGAAAACTTAAAATCTTTAAAGACTCTTCAGATTTGCCTTCACGGATGTTTCTAGGGCTGAGCTGAGCCTCATCAGCACCTAAGATTGGTGCAGAAAGAGGAATAGGGCTGGATTTCTCTTGCTTTTCTTGGATTGGAGGATTGACAGCCTCGGCGTCCACTTTGTTTTTTTTAATCGATGGAAGAATAGGGTTCATATTTATTTATATTTTACGTTTTTATATTTATAATTATTTTTTGTTTTTTAAAAAATAATACTTGGTGATAAAATAAAGAATAAAAATTTCAAGCAAAAAATACAAGACAAAACAATCTATGCCATAAGAACTCTAAGGCCCTACCAAACCTAAGGAAGGCTCGGCCGTGAGGGAAAGCTGCCGTGCATACCCAGAGGGAGGGTAAGCAGTAGAGGCGCTTGAAAGGCTATCTAGATAGTGGGCAAAAGCGATCATACCGGCGTTATCCCCGCTGTGCTTAGGTTGGGCAAGCAAGAGGGGGAGGGTTGCGGCTTGGGCTAGGCTTTGAAAAAGATTACGAAGCGTTTTATTATTAGCCACCCCGCCAGAAAGGCCGAGGCTCTTCAAACGGCTAGGACTGGCGCCCAGAACAGCTTGGGTCTTGGACAAGAGCTGGTCAAAGACTGCTGCTTGATAGCTGGCACAGAGGTCTGCCAAGTGGCTTTGCGTTTCGGATTCAGTGAGCTTTTCGACCGTATATCGAAGAGCCGTCTTTAGGCCAGAGAAACTGAAAGCTAAGCTTTTTTGCAGGGCCCTAGGAAAGGCGTAGGCCTGCGGATTGCCCCCTAGAGCGTACTGCTCTACCAAGGGACCTCCGGGATACGTAAGCCCTAAAAGGCGGGCTCCCTTATCCAGCGCTTCACCCGCGGCATCGTCCAGCGTTTGGGCAAGGAGTGTGAGGCGTAAAGCTTCATCTAAGTGAAATAACACCGTATTGCCCCCAGAAACCAAGAGCCCCAAGTGCGGCAAATAGCCCTGAAGGCGCTCTTTAAAACGGCTA
>CAZEFS010000163.1:0-2318 GCA_964511545.1 uncultured Opitutales bacterium | reverse complement strand
TGCTAAGGTGCCCTATATCGTCGTTGTAGGTCAAAAAGAGAGGGATACACGGAGCCTTTCTATCCGGCCCCGCTTTAATAAAGCTATAGAGGGAACCCATAGTATAGAAGCCTTTATGGAGCACATGTTAAAGGAGATTGCCGAGCGTAATCTCCATGGATAGGCCTCAGGGGGAGGGGGCTTGTCCGCCCATCTCCCTACGCTCTCCGAGCTTTGGGAGACACTCCTAGCTTTTACCTCGCTTAGGGATGGCTTGCCACCCGAAGCTCGTAGAGCGTAGGGGGGGAGGGTAAAGTAGAGGATTTTTGCTTTTTTGGGAAAAGGGCGTAGGGGGCAAGGCCTTTTTGGGTATTTTTTGATAATGAAAGCTCTTTATAAGTTTTTAACACTCAGAAATAAACCCTTGGGGGGGAGAGGGGCTTGTCGGGCGTCTCCCTACGCCATCTCCATTACGCTCTGCGAGCTACGGAGGACAGGTCAGGCTTCGTTCTACGAACTACGCCTGACACGTCGGGAGATAAAAAGCTCAGCCTGTCGCCCGTAGCTCGTAGAGCGTAGGGGGAAGAGGGGGGCCTGCTTTTCTCTCGTTTTAAATATTTAGCTTTATATTACAAAGAACAAATTTTTGGCTAGGAGTACATAAAAGTTGGGTACAAAAGTCAAGCCTAAAATGCGAGAAAAGTGAAGGGTGTGGGTGTAGGGTCTTAGATAGAAGGAGAGCGGAGGGCGAGGGTAGGAGAGAAGACAGTTGAACGATGGGGGCAAGGGAATAAGAATGCATGAGATTTCGTATTAAATTTATGGTTGACAGTGGGATATATGCATTTTAATTTTTCTTAGGCCTTAGCGATAAAAATTGTTTTTTTGTAAGATCTAAAGGAACTTTTTATGGCTAAAGGGTTTAAATATACAAGAAACAAATATTCATACATATAAGTTATGGAAAATAATGTAAATAAGCAGCCATTGGGAAGTGATCAACATAATCCAAGTAATCGAGTTTTTGATGCAGCCAGTAGTTCATTAGCTCCAGGTATAGGGGGTTCGCCTGGGGTACAACAGGTCAGTGCTACGCGTAGCCCTTTTCCGGATCTCGTTCAGGATTTACTATCGCTTAACCTTGAGAAGCGTCTTCAAACGATCCTTGTTAGCAAACAGCAGGATGATTATTTTTTTGGATTGGCTCAGAATAGGCAGCTGGATGAACAATCTCGCCTAGCGGCTGCGATCAAAATCAAAGATCCTGAAAAAAGAGATGCATCTTTAACTGAGTTAGCAAAAGCCACAAGTTTAACAGATCAGATTCGAATACGAGCTGCTGATAAGATAGTAGATCTTGAGATGAAAAATATAGTTTTTACCCACTTAGCAGAGGATGAAAGCTTGGGCGAGCTAGTCCGGCTAGAAGCTAGTTTGTTTATAGACTTCAATAGTGTAAACACTTCGAAAATTAATCTAGAGCTACTGGATTCAGAAAAAAATCGAGAAAACCAAGAAGCACTTCTACTAGCATTTGCTAAAGATTGGACTTTGCCTTCAAAATCTCGCGTAAGTGCAGCGGATTGTCTTCCTATAACAGACCGAGAAAATACCTTAATGGCACTTGCTCAAGACAAGACCTTGGATGCAGCGTATCGTGTAAATGCTGCAATAAAGCTTCCAGAAGGACGGATTCGAGAAGAGCTGTTACTCGCTTTTGCTAAAGACCAGACTTTTCTGGTGAAGGATCGTATAAACGCGGCAGCTAGCCTTGTATCAATAGATATGAAAATATATTATTTAGTGACATTCACTCAAGATAAGACCTTGAGTGAATGGGTTCGCGCATACGCAGCAGGTAAGCTTCCAGCAGGACAGATTCGAGAAGAGTTGCTACTCGCTTTCGTTCAAGATAAGACTTTTTCTGCGTCGTTTCGCTTAAACGCAGCGGAAAAGCTTGCACCGGGGCAAATAAGAGAAGATGCTTTACTAGCCTTCGTTCAAGATCAAATGTTGCATACAGTGTATCGCCTTCAGGCTGCAGAAAAGATTGTAAGAGAAGAGACTTTAGTGGCTTTGGCTCAAAACAAGGCCTTGCGTGCAGTGTTTCGTATAAAGGCTGCCCAAAAACTCATTCAAGGAGAAACCAGTGAAAGCACTTTACTAGCCTTGGCTCAAGACAAGACTTTGGATGCAGTGTATCGCCTTCAAGCTGCAGATAAGCTTGCACCAGGAGAACAAAGGGAAGAGACTTTCCTGACCTTGGCTCAAGACAAGACTTTAAATACAGGGTATCGCCTTCAAGCTGCAGATAAGCTTGCACCAGGAGAACAAAGGGA
>CAZEFS010000162.1:0-2357 GCA_964511545.1 uncultured Opitutales bacterium | reverse complement strand
GTGGGCTCTGTGCTGAAGAGCGCCCCGCCACTGCAATCGGGCTCTAGGGGAAAAATAGAACGTACGCGGAGGGGAGATGACGGTTCTTTGGGGGAAAGTCTGATTTCTAAAGCTTTTTCTAGACTAGGGCCTTTGGGAAAGAAGGGTGAGAGGGCCGCCAAAAAACCAGGAGGCTTCTCTAAAGCAAAGATGCCTGGCTTAGACCAGTATGCCCTTAGCGTTCGTGGAGAATCTCCTAATAGTGGGGCAGGAAAGTGAATGGGGGGGGAGGTCAAGGATGGCATTTTTCCTTTTAGTGAAATTTATATCTTGGAAAAGTCTGCTTTTTAACTTGGAGCTGAGCTTATATCCCATAGGTGTAAACATTGAGTCTCAGTATGTTTTAAGTTTTGATGAGCTAGAGGGGGGAGGGGTGTGGTAGGTTTTTTTTCTATTCAAGAACGAAATAGGCTCTCTAAGAAAAAAAACCGCCTAGCTTTTTAAACGATTTTTGATACTGATTTTTTAAAAAATGAAAGAACAAAGAGCTAGTTTAGCCTTATGCTACGCTACTCTTAAGAACTGAGATAGCAACTAAGATACAAATCTCAAAACTCTACAAGATACCCTGGGCATTTTCATGAGAAGCCTTGACCCTAGATAGGGGGAGGGGGGGCTAAACAAGAAAAGCTTTAGGTGCTTGCAAAGACATACTGAGCGACAGCGCTCTTGTGGCGATTGGCCTTGTTTGCGTGGATGATGCCCCTTTTGGCTGCTTTATCCAGGGCTGAAACAAAGGCACGAGCTGCTACTTGGGTAGCGGCGATGTCTCCACTTTGGGCTAGCTTGAGCACTTTCTTGCCAAGGGTACGAAACGTACTTTTGACCTGAGTGTTTCTAGCGGTACGCTTTGCGATTCTACGGATATCTTTTTTGGAAGATTTGATATTTGCCATGATAGTTCCTAAACTTAAAGGGAAGCATCCTTAGGAAAAAGGGTGCAAATGTCAAGCCTAATTTTCGATAAAAATGCTTTTTAGGCTCCTGTAAAGGATTCCCGGGCTGTGCTGGATGAAGAGGGAGACGAAAGGATTGACTTATTTTGCTACCGAGCCCCCTAGATTTAGGGTATCTAGATTGAAAAATCAAGCTAAAAGATGGTTCCAGTTTAAACTACCTGACAAAAAAAATTTAGAGGGCATAAACAGTGAAACGGGAGGGGGCAAGGCGGTATAAAATGGGGTAATGCCTGCGGTCAAAAAGGGATCTCCAATAACTTTTAGAGGGATCGGGCTACGCTCTGTGAGCTACGCCCGACAAGTCGGGCTTCGGGCTTCAGGCTTCGCTCGTTGAGCTTCGCCCGACAAGTCGCTTTAAAAGATACCTGTCTCCCGACGTGTCAGGCATCTCCACTACGCTGAAGCTTCGGGAGACAGGTAGCTCGCAAGAGCAAAGCCTGAAGCTTTTTATCGTCCGACGTTTTAATGTAGAGAGACAGCATAGCTAAGAGCGTAGGGAGACGCCTGGCAGGCCAACGAAGATAATACCGGCTTTCGCAAGGGATCTGAGGGAACTGGGCTTTCCAAGGCGAAGAGCGTCGTTATATTCATGAATGGTTTCGCGGTTTACCCGTAGGGAAAAGCCGAACTTTAGTTGTACGATTGGGAGAAAAAGCTGAAGTGACCACTTCGGTAACCGCTAAACGCCTCAAAGATGGCAGTCTAATTATTGTAGCACATAACTCACCAAAAAGAAGTCCTCTAGATCTTTATCGGTCCAGATGGAGTATCGAAACCCTGTTTCGCTCCCTTAATAGTTAAAACCTATTGGCACTCAAGTGGTCTAAAGAAGAACTACCCGTATCCTATTCCTTGTCCCGCAGGCCCTGTAGAAGCCCTAAATCGAAAAACTCGGCAAAGCTGGGTGAGGCCGGTCCAGAGGGGGAGCCACTATCGATGAGGATGAGTTCTGCCTTTGCCCGGGTAAAGCTCACGTATAGCAGGCGAGCAAGCTCTGCATCAAAGTAGCTCCGTTCAAAGTCCTTGAGTTCTGGACTGATTTGACTGGCGTCTAATAAAAACTGCGTTTGGTCTCCTACCCTATATAAAGCTGGATAAGCTATAGGAGCCCGGCTAACTTTGCGAGAGAGAAAAGGCAAGATCACCACTTCAAATTCTAAGCCCTTTGCCTTATGGCAGGTATAGAGTTGTATATGATTGTGTAAGGGCGCCACCTCAGGTCCTGTTTCACGAAGCCTTTGACGGAGAGTATGGGCAAATTCTCCTAAGCTGCATTGCTTCAAATCCGCCTTTTTGGCCTCTATGTATAGCTGTTCTAGGCCAAGGCCTCTTTCGCGTGCCTGGAGAGGGAGACAAGCC
>CAZEFS010000161.1:0-2386 GCA_964511545.1 uncultured Opitutales bacterium | reverse complement strand
AACTGAAGGATCTCCTTACCCATGCCCAAACACGCTGTACCTTTCAGGCCTTTCCCTGGGATTGTCCCCCTTCCTCTACGCTAGAAGACCTTTCCCAGCCTCCCCCTTTTAGGTTTTAGACTATGCTAGATTATATCCTAGCCGGCCTAGGAAACCCTGGGCCCACGTATACCCATACCCGGCACAATCTCGGGTTTAGCGTGGTGGATTATTTTTTACAGTATACAGATCCTAGGGCCCAGTGGCTCGCTCATAAAAAGCAATCCAGCCTCAACTCACAGGTCAGCGTTGCCGGTAAAAACATCCTGTGCGTCAAGCCTCAGAGCTATATGAACCTCAGCGGCACCGTAGTCCAGGGGCTTTGTAGTTATTATAAACTTCCGCCCCAAAAGCTGATCGTCGCCTACGATGACATCGCCCTGGGTCTAGGCCAAGCCAAAATCAGCCAAAATAAAGGCTCTGGCGGCCACAAGGGCGTGCAAAACATTCTAGACTGTTTGGGGCCTGGTTTTATTGCCTTTCGGGTGGGCATCGGCCCCAAACCGATAGCACAGATGGCCTTAGCAGACTATGTTCTGAGCCCATTTTCAGGAGAAGAAAAGGCATTTTTGGAGGCCGAATTAAAAAAAATGATACAAATCCTCAATCTCATTATTGACAAAGGGCCAATAATCGCCATGAATATACTTTCTTAACGTATACTGAAGCCATGACTAAAAATACCACGACCGCAAATCCGACGCTCCATACCTACGACGCTACCTTCATCCTAGACACTCGTAGCTACCAAGAGCCTGTTGAAACTCTAATCGAAAAAATCACTGCCACCATCGAAAGCATAGAGGGTACCCTAAAGTCTGTAGACAATCAAGGGCAAAAGGCTTTCGCCCGCATCACAAACCGTAAATTTCCTGCCGGCATCTACGTCACCTTCAAAATTAATGGCCCTAGCAGCTTTCCTAAAGCGCTTCAAGAGCGGTTCAAGCTCGACAAGCTCGTCAACCGTATCCTGATCACTCAAAACTAAGCGCCTCTTTCCACATGGCAGCCTCCTATAATAAAGTCCTTCTCATGGGAAACCTAACCCGGGATCCCGAACTTCGTACCACTCCTAGCGGGCTGAACATCTGCAAGTTTAGCCTTGCCTGCAATCGCTCCTACAAGGCGCAAGACGGCACCCAAAAAGAAGAGGTCACCTACGTAGAAATCGATGCTTTCGGCCGCCAGGCAGAGCTCATTAGCCGGTCGCTGACCAAGGGTGCTCCTTTGTTTGTCGAAGGCCGCCTAAAGCTCGACCAGTGGGAGGACAGCAAAAGTGGCGAAAAGCGAAGCAAGCTCAGCGTTGTGCTTGAAAACTTTCAGTTTATCCATCCAAAACGCAGTCAGGATGAAGGTTCTAGCAGCGCTTCTGGCTACTACGCTCCGCCCGAGCGCTCTTCTTATACCGCTCCAGCCCCCAAGGCAGCCGTCGCCCCTCAGCACAACGATATAGACGAAGACGTTCCCTTCTAATACCCTAGATTTGCACGCCTTAAACCAGCATTCTTTACATATCATTCAAAGCCTTATCCATTATGCCAAAAACAGCCATTCTTCTTCTAGAGTACGTAGACGGCCTAGGTAACGAAGGGGACCTTGTAGAAGTAGCCGCAGGTTACGCCCGCAACTACCTCCTTCCCCGCAAGCTTGCCCTCCTGTCAAACCGTAGCAATACCAAGCAAATTGAGGCGCTGCAAAAACGCAAAACAGACCGCGAGCAGCGCGAGCTAGAAGGGGCACAAGCTATTCAAAAAAAGCTCCAAAGCCTGCACTTAGCCATTCCTATCCGTACAGGGGATGCCGGTAAAAAGATTTTCGGGTCCATTACTGCCCATAGTCTCATCAAGCGCCTCGAAGAAGAAGGCGTAGAGCTCTGTCCCAAGCAATTTCAATGGGGCGAAACTATCCGTGCCCTAGGCAAGTACAGCGTACCTGTAAAACTCTGTCACAACCTCATTTACGAGCTTCCCTTTGAAGTGGTATCTGAAAATCCCATCGAGGCCGAAAAACCTCAGGAAGAAGACAAGGACGATTCTTCCAGGAAAAAGAGCTACAAAAGAGGCGGCAAACGTTAGTTGCTGAAGATAAGCAAACTATTCAAAATAGACCCATGAACAGCGGATGCTCTCATGGGTTTTTCTCTTTTTGCTTTAATAGACCTCTTGCGGACCTACGTATTATCTGGATTGGCCTGCCGCCCGTAGCTTAGGGAATGTACAAGACAGCAAACAGTGTATGAACTTCGCGTAGGGGGGCCTTTCGCCTTCGCTTTGCAAGCTACGGCGTAATTTTAACTCTAAGCTCGCAAGAACGACGTGTCAGGCGCCTCCCTACGCTAAAGCCTTCA
>CAZEFS010000160.1:0-2429 GCA_964511545.1 uncultured Opitutales bacterium | reverse complement strand
CCTTGCCTACCAGGGGTTTGCAAGAAAGGGGGACCTCCCTTTCATCCACCATCTCAATACTTTTGCAAGCCAAGGACTGGTGCCCAGTGCTACAATTTTACTAGATATGCCGGCTGAGCTCGCCCTAAAGCGGGTCAGTATACGCACAAGCCTTCATCCAGATAGGCTAGAACAAGAGCCTATCGGCTTTTATGAAGCGGTACGTCAGGCCTACTTAGAGCTTGCAAAAAAGGAAAAAGAGCGGTTTATAATCATCCAAGCCGATCAAGACCCAAACCAGATTGAGGAGGACATTTGGCATGTGCTCGCTTCACGCCTTAGACTCTAATTTACAAACTTTAAAACCCATCCAAACCCTTCAAAAGTGTTTGGATTCAGGACGCATGCCCCATGCCATATTCCTATACGGTCCTTCATTAGCAGCCTTAGAGCAGGTGGCACATAGCCTCGCCCTGGCTATGCTGAACACAGGAGAGGAAGGCTTAAAAGACAGTGATTATTTTTGCCTAAGGCCTATCAACAAAATGCGCCAAATCGATGCCCAGAGCGTGCGTGATACCTTACAAAAACTGTACCAAACCACAAGCCAGGACCATAAACTAGCCATCCTCTACGAAGCTGATAGGCTGAATGCGTATGCAGCGAATGCCCTCCTAAAGACTCTAGAAGAGCCGCCCGCAAAGACCACCCTGCTCCTCCTCAGCACAAGGCCCTACGAGGTACTGCCCACAGTGCTCAGCCGCTGCTTTCAGTTCAGAATTAGACCTCTTGTAGCTGAAACCCCTACCCTAGATAGCCCTCAGTGGACGGCCTGGGCTCAAAGCCTAGAAATGTGGTTAAAGCCTCTCATAGAAGGGGACAGTTTTAATAAAGCTTTCTTTGCAGAAGCTATTTTAGGGGCTTATGGACTTGTTTACAGGTTTGAAGCCATTTTAGATACCCTTCTAAAAGCTGAAGAAAGCCCTAAAAAAGGGATCAAGGCAGAGGAAGCCATCGGTACCCTTAAGGCAGAAGAAAAAATTGCACTTGAGAGCGCAAGACTCAAAAGCATTCGCCAAGAGCTCTTACAATCTATAGAGAAAGCCTTAAGAACCATTGTCCTGCCCTATGTTTTAAATAGGAAACAGCCTCACGCTGCCTTTAGCCTTTGCCAGATGGTTCTATGCTTTGAAGAGACCATGCAGCTATTAGAAGTCAACCTTCAAATAGGCACAGCTCTAGAAACTTTTTTCCTTCAGACTTTAAAACTATGGATACGCAACAAAGTCTAAACATCAGCCTGATTATCAGCACACATCAATGGGAAGCTGCGCTAGAGGGCATTTTAAAGGCCCTATCTTGCCAAAGCTATCGCAACTTTGAGGTGATTGTCGCCCAGGATGCCAATAAAGAAGAAACGAAGATGCTCCTTCAGCAGTGGAATGCAAGTGAAAGCCTACACGTCCGGCATATTTTTCAGGAAAACAAAGGATTTCGAAGGAGCCGTATCCTAAATCAGGCTATTTTACAGGCAAAAGGGGATTATATTGTTTTCTTAGATGGGGATTGTGTACCGCATAGTCAATTCATTGAGGATCATAAGGCCTTAGCAGAAAGAGGGTATTTTGTGCAAGGGAGGCGCTGCTTTATCGCAGAGGAAGCGGTAGAAGCATTTTTAAAGGGAAGTTCCTTGCTAAAGCTCTTACTGAAAGGCAAAATCCAGGGCCCTTTTAAAGCGATACGCTGGCCGTGTGCTAAGATCGTAAAAAACCAAAGCTTGGAGGGTATGCTGGGCTGCAACTTGGGTGTATGGAAGGCAGATCTTATGGCAGTCAACGGCTTTAACGAGGCCTTTATAGGCTGGGGGAGAGAAGACTCTGAGCTGGGAGCACGCCTCTACCACCTGGGTAAAATACGAAAACTCGTTCACGGACGTGCCATTGTCCATCACCTCAATCACCCTTTCGAGTCGAGAAACTCCCTCGATCAAAATGAACGTATCTTGCAGCATACCTTAAACCACCACCTAGTCACTTGCAAGCAAGGCCTATCCTCTCACCTATAAGATCCCATGCCTTCTACGGTACCTTTACCCATTTCACTCTGTATTATAGCAAAAAATGAGGAAAAAAACCTTCAACGCTGCCTGGCTAGTATAGCGAATCTAGTCAGGGAGATCATCGTGGTGATCAACGACTGTACGGATCACACTGCAGCTGTGGCAAAAAGCTTTGGGGCCAAGGTATATGAGCACTCTTGGATAGGAGATAGAGACCAGCGAAATATCGCCCTAGACTATGCAAGCCAAGAGTGGATCCTGGCTTCAGATGCGGATGAAGCCTTTTCTGAGGAATTAAAACAGAGCCTAATAGACTTTTTTAAAGGGGATCACCACCGCTACCAAGGAGCCTATTTTCCAAGGATTTCCCTCTTTTTAGGGAAATGGATCC
>CAZEFS010000159.1:572-2445 GCA_964511545.1 uncultured Opitutales bacterium | reverse complement strand
AACCCCCTCCCCCCTAGCTATACGATTGCCCTCCCCCCTCCTAATGTCACGGGGGTGCTGACGATGGGGCACGTCCTAAATGGGACGATACAAGACATCCTCATTCGCCGGGCCCGCCAAACAGGTTACGATGCCCTGTGGATACCCGGGACAGACCACGCGGGGATTGCCACGCAGACAAAGGTCGAAAAACTCATTGAAAGCGAAGGCAGCTCTCGTGAGGCCTTAGGGCGTGAAGCATTTTTAAAACGTGCCCTGGAATGGAGAGACAAGCATGGGGGGCTGATTACAGAACAGTTCAAAAAGCTTGGTATTTCCTGCGACTGGTCTCGCTCGGTCCATACGCTGGACGGAGGCTATAGCCAAGCGGTGGTGGAGGCTTTCGTTCAACTCTATAAAAAGGGCTACATCTATAAAGGGCAGCGCCTAGTCAATTGGTGCCCAGCAAGCCAAACCGCTCTTTCCGATGAGGAAGTCATTCCAAAGCCAAACAAAACCAAGCTTTACTTTGTCCGTTATGACATCGTACCCGAAAACCACGGAGCTTCTATCTCTAAAGGCCTAGAAGCCGCAGCTTCTGAAAGCCTCATCATCGCCACTACCCGCCCTGAAACGCTGATGGCAGATGTCGCTCTGGCCGTACACCCAGAAGACAGTCGCTACCAGCACCTCATTGGTAAAAAAGCTTACCGTCCCTTCCCTAAAGAACCCATTCCGATTATAGCCGATACAGCTGTGGATCCTAGCTTTGGTACAGGGGCCTTAAAGATCACCCCTGCCCATGATAGGCTAGACTTTGAAATTGCTAAACGCCACGCCCTTCCTTGTATAGAGCTCATCCACCTAGACGGCACGCTGAATGCTCAGGCCCAAGCATTCGCCGGGCTAGACCGGCTGAAGGCAAGGCCACTTGTTGTCCAAAAACTAAAGGAGATCGGTGCTTTGGTAGAGGAAAGGCCCTATGAAAATACCATCGGCTACTCAGAAAGAGCAAACGTTCCTGTAGAAACGCTCCTGTCTGAGCAATGGTTCTTAAAGTATCCTAAAGTGGAAGAGGCCAAACAAGTCGTCGAGCAGGGCCTCATTCAATTTTGGCCCAAGCATTGGGAAAAGACCTATCTGCATTGGCTGGATAAGATTCAGGACTGGTGTATCAGCCGCCAGCTCTGGTGGGGCCACCGCATACCCGTTTGGTATAAAAAAGGAAGTAACCGAAAAGACTCCTCTAGCTGGTATGTCTCCAGCACTCCCCCAAAAGATCTAGAAAACTGGGAGCAAGACCCAGACGTGCTAGACACTTGGTTCTCATCTTGGCTCTGGCCCTTTGCTATACAGGGCTGGCCTCATCAGGAGCAGATGGAGGCTCTTAAACTTCACCATTTTTACCCTACCCACACCTTAGTCACCGGACCAGATATCATTTTCTTCTGGGTCGCAAGGATGATTATGGCCAGCCTAGAGCTCAACCCCCTCGGGGTAAGCACCCTAGCAGAGCGTATTCCCTTTAAAAACGTCTATTTTACAGGCATCATACGAGATAGCCAGGGCCGGAAAATGTCAAAGAGCCTCGGTAACTCGCCCGAGCCCCTGGACCTTATTGCAAAGTACGGGGCCGATGGCCTGCGCCTAGGGATGATCAGTATGGCGCCCCAGGGCCAGGATATAGGATTTCAGGAAGAGCGCCTTGCCCAAGGAAGAAATTTTTGTAACAAGCTCTGGAATGCCTGCCGGTTTCGCCTCATGAGCGGCCCCCTGCTCAATAATAGCTCCTGGGAAACTATTCTTAAAAGGCTCAATCCATCCGCCCTAGCCCCAGAAGACCATTTTATCCTTCAAGAACTCCTGAATACCCTTGAGGCTATCGAGAACGCCT
>CAZEFS010000159.1:0-562 GCA_964511545.1 uncultured Opitutales bacterium | reverse complement strand
CTCTATCGATTTTTCTGGTCTGGGTTTTGCGACTGGTACCTCGAGTTTCTAAAGGCCCGGCCTACCGCTCACCAATCCCATACCTTGAGCCTGCAAGATTTCATCCTGGGCCAGATCTTAGCGTTGCTCCACCCCTTTTGCCCTTTCATCAGCGAAAAGCTCGCCCATACCCTCGGCTACCTTAAAGAAGCAGACTATTTACATAACCCCCCCCCCCTATCGAGTGCACAGCTGAAAAATTTCCTTCAAAGTCACAGCCTCACACCCTCCCCCCAAGCTCTACACACCTGTGCCAAACTCCAAGATACGATTATCGCTCTTCGCAAGCTAAAGGCAGACCATCATCTAGCAGCCCGCAAAGATGTCTCTATGTGGGTTAAGACCGAGGCAAACCAAGCCGCAGAGCTAGAGGCCTACACGCCTACACTGTTAAAACTAGTAGGTCTTAATAAGATAGAAGCCGTTCAAACCCTAGACCCTTCACGCCCAACTACGCTTAGTCCTTTCGGAAGTTTTTCTCTCCAAAACCTCTCTAAGACCCCCTCTTCCTACTGCCAAGCCC
>CAZEFS010000158.1:0-2490 GCA_964511545.1 uncultured Opitutales bacterium | reverse complement strand
AGGCCTAGGCCATTAATGCGCTTGGATAGAACCTCCACTGCTTTCTGGAGGTACTGGGGCTGATGGAAGTCTTTGGGCAACGCGAGGGTAAAGCCTACGCCACCATAGAGGTCTAGCCCTTGTTTGATCTTCCCCTTAGAGTCCTTCAGGAGGTGATTCAGAAGAATGGCATTGCGCTTCTTCAGGTCTGCTATATCTGAGATTTGTAGGTCTCTAAAAAATGGACTCAAGTCTTTTTCTGCTCCTTCGGCCTTCAGGGCTAGAAATACCGATGGATAGCGCCCCATCTTCACCTGTCTTTCTGCTTCAGCTACGATGGTCCTAAACATTTCCCTATCATGGTTAGAGCGCCTTTTAACGTAGCTTGAAAAGTGCTGATCTTTTAAGGGGAAAATACTATAGAGCCCACAAACTAAAAGGATGCCGGCTACTACGAGTTTAGATAAGGGCTTTGAGGACATATAGTGCTTGTGAAAGACATTAAACTTCTCCGGAAACTCAATCTTTTGGCCCCTGGTTTCGTCAAAAACGCATTCAGGCTTCAGGCTTCAGGCTTCGCTCCATGAGCTACGCCTGACACGTCGCTCTATGAGCTATGCCCAACAGGTCGGGCGACAAGCCGGTTCTTCATGTATTTGGCCTCGCCCAGAAATCAAAATATTGAGTTTGCGAAGAGGTCTATTGTGAAAGACAGAAAGTCAAAAGAAAGCAGCCTTATTTAGAAGAAACTAGTTTTTTGGTGTTTGTTTTCGCATCTAACCTAGACTGTACAGCAGATTTTAGAATCTCTACCTTAGTGTCTTCGTTTATAGATACAACAAAGCGGTCTTCCTTGACGGAATGAATATGAGCGTAGATGCCACCAGCAATGATAACTTTTTCTCCAGCAGAGAGTTCTCTTAGCATCTTTTCATGAGCTTTTTGGCGTTTGCGCTGAGGTGCCATCATGAGAAAGAACATACCTCCAAACATCAGCAGAGGAACGAGTAAAGACATGGGTCCCCCAGAAGCAGGAGCGGAATTAGCCAAGGGAAGGAAGAAATAGGACAAGCTAGATAAGATCATGGTGAGTATTGAAGTTTAGATATATGAAGTTTAAGGCTTAGATATTACAGGTACCTCATCAGCCCTAGGTCTTGGCCTTCCAGGGGCCCGTGACTGGCTAGGCCTGGAGAAGCACTTTAAACTGAAGGCTGAGTGATTGCACTTACTAAAAAAGATTTTTTTGCCCAATAGGCAATCTTAAAGTTTGAATATAAGAGAAAAGTACCGAGAAAACCTTCAGCTGGAAGCTATCCTAAACATAACTCAGGCTAAAATCAACCGTCATGACTAGTCCCTCTTGGTTTTTGATGCTGCCTTTTAGGAAAAAGAAAGTAGACAGCGTTTCCTCTAGCTCGACTTGTAGGGTCAGCACATCACCGGGGCGGACAATTTTCTTAAACTTTGCCTCCTTAATACGAGCTAGGACGGGCGTCTTAGCCTCGAGGGCCTGGCCTTGCGCCTCTAGCTTTGAAACCAAAAAGTAGGCCCCTAGCTGAAAAATAGCCTCGCAGAGCAAAACCCCCGGCATAATAGGGTTTCCTGGGTAATGGCCCTGAAACTGAGGTTCGTCTGCCCGGATGGTTCTTTGGCCCGTAGCACCCTTATCTGTGACGCTAAGGACGGTATCTAGGAAGAGAAAGGGGTCTCTATGAGGGATTTTTTCTTTTACAGAAAGGTGAGACATTAGGTGAAGGGATTAAAAAATAAGATAGTAGGTTGAGACAAGCTCTAGACGGTAAGGTTAGCTAGGCTAGGGGCTGTTTTTTCAGCTGATAGGTATTGCATGACCTTATTGGATACAATCACCCCATAATTCATCGTACCCAGCCACCCAGACATGATAATCCCTACAGACCCAGCATGGTAGAGGCCCTTAATCTTTTCCGGCAGAGCCATGGAGACTTTTAGGCCCTCAAACTTTGTCCCAAAGGAGGTTCCTCCGTGATGGAGGGTGTAGCGGTTTACTGTACGAGGCGTGGCAGCCTCTAGCCAATCGATTTTTAAGCGAATATCGGGGATAAATCGTTCCAGGCTGGCTAGGGCTTCTTCACAGAGGCGCTCTTTGGCAGCTTGGTAAGCAGCGTCGTCTAGATCTGCCCAGTCTGCCCACTTGGCGTTTAAAGACGCGACAACTGCGTAACGCTTTTCAGCCAGATGGGGCCTATTTTCTGGGTAGTAGAACGAAAAGGTGCGGCTTTGGGTATGAAAGTCCACGAGTTCATCACTAGAAAAGGTCTCAGCCTTAGAGGTAAAGACGAGGTCCCCTACAAAGGGGATGCTTTCTCCTGCTTTTAGCCCCATGTATACTTGGCAGGAGCTGCTGTTCAGGCGCACCGCTTCAACTTCTTGGAGAAACGCTGGGTCCAGCTGGTCTCTACCGACAAGATCCAGAAGCGTATTTTTGATATTTGCGTTGGACACCACTGCCCCGCAGGCAATATTTTT
>CAZEFS010000157.1:1632-2494 GCA_964511545.1 uncultured Opitutales bacterium | reverse complement strand
AAGCCATCCTTAATGAAAGGATGGCTTTTTTTATCAGCATAGCTCCTTCTCTACCCCCTCTATGAAATAGATCAAAAAAACAAAAAATATTGACAATCAATGAAGCATAATAACAATAAATAAAATTAAAACACTCAATTATTATGGAACCCAACTCTCCTCCTTCAGGTCTACTTAGCTTTTATACCCAAAACCCGGGGAGCTACTCCCCTTTTAATGAAGGAGACAAAGCGTTCATCCCATTCTCTGTCGCACAGATAACCACCACTCAATTCAAAGACTTAATAGAAGCGCTCATTAGCCCTGAAGATAACTTCGATTCTCTAACCGAAGAAGATCCTAAAGAGGGTATCTATAAAACTATTCAAGAAAGAGCAGCTAGGGAGCTAAGCGCATCTCAAAAAGATGATTTTTTCTTTTATCTCTCTCAGATCCCTGGTCTAGACTATACCTATCTTAAACAATCCGCAGAAGCCATAAAAAATCCCACACTCAAAGACAATGCCTTTTTGAGCATATCCACAAACCCTAAGATCCATATCGTCGAGCGCCAGCAGGCATTAAAACACATACAAGACACACTCACCAAAGATCAAGCCCTGCTTGGCCTCTGCAAGGCTGCTAAAGTCAATCTCAATACTAGAATACAGTTAGCCAAAGCTATCCATCATCCAAAGACTAGAGATCAAGTCCTTTTAGATTTTATTGAAAATATTAACCTAGGCCTTGAAAATACTAAAATAGTAATCGCTGCTATGCATGCAGACGAGCTCAGAGACCAAGCTTACTTAAATCTCTGCCAGTCTCAAGAACTAGCTTACGTTGAACAACCCATTACGCTAACAGAGCTTATACAAAGTCC
>CAZEFS010000157.1:0-1622 GCA_964511545.1 uncultured Opitutales bacterium | reverse complement strand
ATCTATGGCACGCAATGCATTTATCCCTTTCTTCCACCGCTTCAAAGCCATTGAGCAGCTAGAGAGTGGAACGGATAAAAATCTAGCATACTTTGAGATTTCTCAATCTTCTCAGTTCTGTATGGAGGAACGCCTAAAAGCTGCTACGCTCCTCTCGGATCCAGTTCTTAAAAGTATATGCTTAACCCCTTGTCAGCATCTACGTTATAAAGAAGACTTTTACAAACCTTGGCTAGACCTTAGACCGTCTGCTTGTTATTTCAGTCAGCTAGACTTAGCCTCCTTCAAAGAAACTCCGTATGCATCTTTTGTAGAAACGCTCCCTCTCCTGCCTGATGAAGACTCTTACACTGGGCTAAAAGAAGAAATTAACGCCTACCACTCCTTAGCGAAAACAGACGAGAGGGCTCTTACCGGTCGTATCAAAGCCCTGAAAGCGATTGCCAGAGTAGCTGCTTCTTATATCCAAAACAATAGAGAATTTTATGCTTTACAGCCTTCTGATAAGCAGTGCCTCCAAGCTATCATCGTTAGAGCCAATCTAAAATCACATTACCTAACACAATTAAGTAGCCTAAAAGCAGAAGCCCAAAATAGAAGCGCGCTACTTTTAGATAAAAATTCTAATCACTCAGCTGTCCTTCCCCCTACCCTAGATGCCCTACAAAGCCTCGATCCTGCCAAACGTGAAGGGCTCGTCCTTTTGCGTAAAGATTGGAAACAAACCCTTTCCACTTCCACTCAACATCCTAATTTTTGGTTGTGGCTAGAAGGTCAGGATACTACCCACCTGCATAGCGATTTACGGCATAGCTTTATATCAAAAAAATTAAAAAAAATTACCTTTATAAGGGGTCTAGCCTATAACGAGATCTTTAGAAATTTTGGGCCTCAATCTAAAGGGCTTATCGAAGATGGATCCTATCTATATACTATCAGCCAAGAAGGACACCTCTACATCTTACCTAGTGATGGAAATCGAAAACAGTTTCTAGAAAACTCAAAAGTCTTATTTACCCCTCCTCTCAGAGACCCCATAGAAGTAGCCAGACTACAGAATAACCGCCTAACCCATGATACTATTCTCCAAGGGGAGAATGTGGTGTGCGCAGGTATCGTAAGCTTTAAAAATGGGAAAATTGTGGTCATAGATAACAATAGCGGCCATTATGTGCCAGACTTATATCACCACCTACATCCTGCCTTATCCCTTCTTTTAAAGCAAAACCCAGATGCGATAGACGATACGGCTACCATCCGCCATTACGAAAATGGGGTTCACTACGCTTATTTGGAGTTTAAACATATCGCTTACTCAGACAAGTCCTTAAAAAGTAACGCTCCTACCGTGAGTATGGAAGACCTAGGCTTTTATAAACCGGTACACCCCTAATATATATATTCCTAAGTCCCCCTATAGGACTATCCGGGCATCCACTCTCTGTTCAACTTTTATGAGATGCAAAAAGCGTACCTGCCCGGCTCCTATCTTGATATTGAGACTCACTGGCTCTGCCCCATACGCATTGAATGCTATAGTATGTTCTCCCGGTTCTAGGTATACTTCCGCCAGCTGTACGCTCTGAGGCAAGGTCGACCAGCTGCGCAAATCCGCACTATCC
>CAZEFS010000156.1:0-2498 GCA_964511545.1 uncultured Opitutales bacterium | reverse complement strand
GGGGTGACAACTCTAAGTGATAGCCCTCTAGGTGATGTTTTGGTAACAGTGGAAGATAAGAAGCTAGCTCTGATGAAAGCTCTGGCAAGAGGCAGCTTTCTAAGGTATCGTCTTGGCTTAGTCGAACCCCCAGTTCTTGCCACCTGCCTTGGGTGTACACCAGCCGATGAAAGGGCTGGGCATCAAAAAGCTCATTTGAAAATACGATAGCCTTCTCTCCTACAGAGCCCTCTGCCGAGCCTAAACCGTTATAGCCATAGCGGGCTACTGCATTAAAAGCAGAGCAAAAATCCTCCGGCAAAGGATTCTGCCCTTCTGCTCCAAACTCGATAAAGGTATAGGCATTTAGGTTTGCTGCCCCCAGGAGGCTCTGGATGCTTGCCTGCAAGAGTTTAAAGAAAACAGGCCCTATACTCTGCGCCGTATAAAAATCCGCATCACAGGACCGAGCTACCCGCTTTTTTGCTTTCGCATAATAGCCCTCTTTTTCATCATACAGAGCCACGCGCATCAAGTCTGCAAAACTGATTTCAGGCCTTTTTAAAAACTCTAAACGCAAAGACTCGAGCATAGAAAGGCTTTTGTATTGACTTTTTGGGGGGTTTGAAAGGAAAATTTAAAGATACAACAAAAGCCATCCTAGTGATGCGTTGTATCCTAAGCAGAATGTAAAAGCTGTATAACCTTAAATTTTGTGCAAGAAGGCCAAAGCTGCTGTCTCCTTAAAAGTTTTCTCTAAACGCTTCTAGATCCTTCTCGATGCAGCTTCTGGCGCCACTTCCAGGCGGTGCGTAGGAGCGTATCTAGGTCCGAATACTGAGGAGCCCAGCCCAGCTTCGTTTTTGCCCATGTGCTATCTGCGTAGAGAGCAGGTGGATCTCCAGGATGAGGAGCTGCTACAATGTAAGGAATAGATCTTCCGCTAATGCGTTCTGCCGCTTCAATAACTTGCTGGATAGAATATCCCTGTGTACTGCCTAAATTATAGGCAACACAGGAAGGCCTATCCAGCTGGGTTAAAGCTAAGACATGAGCTTTAGCAAGGTCCGACACATGGGTATAGTCCCGAATACACGTACCATCGGGCGTTGGGTGGCTGCTGCCAAATATGCTTAAATAAGGGGTATTTCCGAGAGCCACCTCCCATAGTTTAGGAATCAAATGGGGGCTATGAGGGTTGCAATCGCCTATCTCTCCTTCAGGATCTGCACCTGCTGCGTTAAAGTAGCGCAGGCATATCACGCTCATACCATGGGCTAAAGCGGTATCTTTGAGTATTCTTTCAAAACAGGCCTTCGTATGCCCATACGGGCTAATGGGTTGGATAGGAGTACTCTCTAGGATAGGTAAAGTAGCAGGGATACCATAGACAGCGCAGCTAGAAGAAAAAACGAGTTTTTTTACCCCCACAGCCAGCATAGCTTCCAAGAGGGCGATACTCGCACTGAGATTGTTCTGATAGTACTTTAAAGGCTCTATCATAGACTCATGGACGGAAGCGTAAGCTGCACAGTGCACCACAGCTTCGATAGCATGATCTCTTAATATAGCCTTGATAGCAGCTGCATGAGCTACATTTTCTACATATAGGGGGACCGAAGGTGGAACTAAACGCGGGTAGCCCGAGCGTAAATCATCCACCACTACTACCGTATGGTGTGCCTTCAGGGCCTT
The DNA here is from genome assembly GCA_964511545.1 of uncultured Opitutales bacterium. Classification (GTDB taxonomy): domain Bacteria; phylum Verrucomicrobiota; class Verrucomicrobiia; order Opitutales; family CAZEFS01; genus CAZEFS01. The sequence goes on along the minus strand of CAZEFS010000156.1, from coordinate 824 downwards.
TAAACAATGGCTACCCACGTAGCCAGCCCCGCCTGTCAGGAGAATGCGCATGAAGGGGTGAAAGGGGTATAGCAGGATAAACTATAGCATCCTATCCTATGTTAAAAATGTCTAAAACTCAAGCCTGCAAAGCTTTTAAAAACTAGACATACTCGTATTGAGAATATGCTTATAAACTTTAGGACTGTAATAGCGATTCCCTGTGGCAATACTCTCTATGGCTTGTTTGATTTGGTCTATCCCATCTGATTTTTCTAAAAAAGCATCCGCCTTGCCTTTAATCGCTAGCTGTATCGTGTCAGGACTCGTAATGCCCGTAAACATCACGACTTTGGTATCTGGCAAACGTTTTTTAAGAATATGTAAAATCTCTAACCCACTCACTTCTGGAAGACGGATGTCTAGAATCGCTAAATCTGGCTTCTTTTCTATACACTCCTGAAGAGCTACTTGGCCATTTCCGGAATTACCTATAATTTTCAAGTCACTTAGGGCTAAAGAGCAATATTCAGTGAAGAGATTTCTTAAAACACCTTCGTCTTCAACAAAGTAAACTGTTTTCATGGGAACTAGGGGGAGGGGGGAAAGAAGTTAAGCTTAAAACAAAATATGAATTTCAATAATGATTTTACATTATTGATTAATGAAGTCAATAATAAAATATCATTATACATCTTAAAAAACCGCATATCATCTTCAACGACCTGCCGGACGTTTCTTACGCTCCGAACTACGCTGTTTCCCTAAGTTAAAGCTTCGGGCTTCGGGCTTCGCTCGTTGAGCTTCGCCCGACACGTCGCTCTGTGAGCTACCTGTCTCCCGAC
>CAZEFS010000155.1:0-2523 GCA_964511545.1 uncultured Opitutales bacterium | reverse complement strand
TTGATCGTTTTTGCATAAAGGCCCTTAGCCTTTGCTGCCTCATGGAAGGCGCAGGTGTTATACCAGCCAGCAGAAGCAGGCTTACCGTTTTCAGAAGGCCTCTCAAAGCAAACGCCTAAACTGGCTGCTTGGCAACCAAAGGCAGCTACAATGCGCGTCGCCCAGCCATAACCTGTCGAGCAGCCGAGGATCAACACACGTTTGGGCCCGCCCTGGGTAGCGTCCTGAGATAAAACATAGTTTAGCTGTTCTTTAAAGTGAGCTGTGCACCCTTCAGGATGAGCTGTGACGCAGACAAAACCACGAATTTTAGGCTTAATGATTTCCATAAAGATTGCCTCAAACAAGTAAATGATGAAAGGAGTGATAGTTAAGCTCAATTTAAAAACTTTCAATCCTAAAATAAACCCCTGGCAGCGTAATTTTCAGATCTATTTCCTGACTTTTTGTGGGTTAAAGTTTGAAAAGAGGGTTGACAAAGGGGAACGAATCCTCCCTGATATTTTTCGTTTCTTGTAAAGCTAAGGCTTTACTTTTGGTGCAGCCGGGGCGTAGCTCAGCCTGGATTAGAGCGCTAGCTTTGGGAGCTAGATGTCGCAGGTTCGAATCCTGTCGCCCCGACCACATGCATCCTTATTTTCCTTGTCTTTTATGTTTTTTTACTTAAAAACTGAAAGGTATTGAATCCTTTTCCTTCTTTTTTATGAAACACTGTTCTTCTCTATTCGCAGCGAGTGCTATTTGTATTTCCGCTCTTTTCTTAAGCGCCTGTGGCACTGCCTCCACCCTTACGAGCAAGCCCAATGACAGCCACTATAAAAGCGCCTATATCCAGGTAGAGCGTGCAGATGCTACAGCCTCTATCTCTCAAGAAAACCTCAACTTTTTTGACCAAGAGCTCAAGACGGAGCTATATTTTGAAGAAAACCCTTTTTATAAGGGGGATGGACTCATCCTATCTTACAAATTCATAACCCACAAAGAAGGGGATAAGCTCAAGCGTTTTGCTACCTTTGGCACGAGTGACGAAGCGGAGGCCACAACCGTTATAGAAACGACCTTTTACGCCCCGCGTTCTAAGGAAATTTGTAAGATCGAAACGCATGCTTTTGTCACCGGTGGTCCGCTGGGTGGGTCTATAAAAGAAGCCTTAGAAAAGGCTGCACGTGAAATTGCCCAGTATGCTAAAAATACATTTAAGTAAGGGGTATCGCGTTTGCTATTTGAAGGCTATGAATAGGGTGAGATCCCCTATACGATTGTTTTTAGGAGGGTATGTTTCCTCGCTCTAGGAGGTCTTCTGAGGCTCGTTTTTTTTTAATAGGGGAAGCTGTGAGCGCTTCTCTCAGCCCTTATCTGCATAATAGCGCTTTAGCTGCCTTGGGAGAAAGGGGGGTCTACGAGGCTCTCAGCCTTCCTTTAGCGAATTTAGATGCATGCTTGGCTGCCTGGCATGGAAGCAATATACGCGGCTTGAATATCACCACCCCCTACAAAAAAACGATTGTAAAGCATCTGTCTTTACAGGATCCTCTTGTTCAAAGCCTAGGGGCTACAAATACTCTCTTGTGGGAGCCTGGAGCTTACCGCGCCTTCAATACAGACGTTTGGGGCTTTGAAAAAAGTCTTGAGACCCTGCCTTGCCTGAAGGGATCTACTATAGCAGTCTTAGGCGCTGGTGGAGCGGCTCGGGCAGTGTTGGCGGTTTTGTTGCAAAAGGGGACCAAGCGTATTTTTCTTGTGAACCGAAGCCTCGGTCGTCTGCAAGCAGTGAGGGAACAGTTTCAGGATAGTCCCACCATCATTTCTTATCTAGCGGATGATCCGTTGCTGGCTTCGCTTTCTGGTCTAGATGGGCTGATACAAACCAGTAGTGCAAGGCTAGCAGAGCCTTTTCCCTTGTCTTTTTCGCAGCTGAGCCCCTCTGCTTTTATCTATGATTTAAATTATGAGCCTCAGGGTACTACCCTTCTGATAGCACATGCTAGGAGCTTGGGATTTAAAGCCCAGGATGGAAGGCAAATGCTGGCTGCCCAGGCTGCAAAGGCGATGGCCCTCTGGCTAGGAAGCGATGCTGAGGAGCTGAATATGCTCTATCAAGGTATAATGCAGAAAAGGCCCTGACCGTTATGCTTGGGTAGGGGCTGGGGTTTACCTTTTTGTTCATGCTCAAATAATCGTGTATAGCGGTGCATCGTGCTAAAGAAGCTAAGAGCAGCTAGGTAAAAGCCTCTATACCCATCTAGAAACCCCAAGCGTAAGATGTAGGACCTAAAGAATCGCCAAAAGCTCCGAAAAACCGCATTGGCTACAGAAAAGCTTTGCTTCTTAGCCAGCTGATGGTCCAGAAAGTCCTGCGAAAAGCTAGGAATTTTCAGCAGTTGTGCATCCAAGCTGTGGGCAGTATAGTGCAGAATGTTCCCTCTCAGCAATTTTAGCTTCCCCTTTACTGCTACTTTGGGGTGCCTTGGCATGCCTTGGGTGATACCTAAGCCGCGCTTAAACAAGCGTATACAGTGGGCC
>CAZEFS010000154.1:0-2654 GCA_964511545.1 uncultured Opitutales bacterium | reverse complement strand
TATTTTATAAATCAGCTCTTGCCTAACGGGCTAAGAGGACTTGCTGTAGCGGGGATGTTGGCAGTTATGATGTCTACGGCAGATTCATTTTTAAATACAGGCAGCATTTCCTTTGTACATGATGTGCTCTATCCTCTTAGCAGGGGTCGCTTAGATGATAAAACCCAACTCAAGCTTACGCGTTATGTTACACTACTAATGGGCATAGGGTCAATTTTTGCAAGCCTAATCAGTGACAATATTATGGAGGTTGTTCTTACGTTTGCTTGCTTTTGGAACCCAATTCCTTTGATTCTAACCCTCTTCAAGTTCAAAGGCACGTCTCAAGGATTTATAGCCGCTTCGCTCTCAGGCCTTGCAACGGCGATAGGGTGGATGATTTCAGAATCCAGCTTTGGCTTTGGGGGTCTAGTGCCTGCTATGGTGGTGAATCTCATAGTCTTTGTAGTAGTGAGTAAGCTCACAAGGTTTAAGACGGATTCTCATGAGGATCAGAAGCTTGCTGCAGTAGAAGTCTCCAGTTATTAAGGAGAAAAGGAGTAAACTTTTTTGAGTCTAGGGCAGGGGGCTGCCTCGCTTCGGTGTTGACGGCCCTTTTTTTTTCACTAAGATCCTCTAGTATCAACCTAAGCTGACCTCCCTAAAACTCTTATATCCCTGGTTTTTAAATGGTGACTACCATTGATGGCTTCATTATTGCAGCCTACCTCATCGCTATATTTGCAATTAGCCTTTATCGGTCTAACCGCTCTTTTAGTTTAAGAGAATATGCTATAGGGAAGAAAGACTTTAATAGCTGGGCTCTATTTTCGACACTCAGCGCTGCTATCGTTGGGGCAAATACTACTTTGGGGCTTTCTGCACAAACGTATGCGTTTGGTATTGTCTTTTTGCTGACTTATTTTGGTTGCTCTGTTCAGCAAGTACTTGTCACCTTATATTTTGCTCCTAGGCTCAAACAGCAATTTCCTCATGCGTATTCTGCCGGAGAGGTAATGGGAAGGCTTTATGGTAAGTATGGTCAGGTCTGCACGGGGGTTTTTTCTTTAATGTTTTGTTTAGGTATTATGAGCGCACAAGTAGCTGGTATGGGCTATATTTTTTATCTCTTTTTTGGTGTTTCTCAGTTGATAGGCTGTTTAATTGGCTGTGGAGTAGTCATTTTATATGCTGCCTTTGGAGGGATCAAGGGAGTGGTCAATGTGAATATTTTTCAGCTGGTATTGTTAACGGTGGTTTTGTTGATGATTTCGAGTATAAGCGTGCAGGAGGCAAAGGGTTTGACCAGGGTATTTAAGAGTATACCCCCTTCACATTGGTCTCTTTTCAAGGACTTGAGTCCAGTGGCTTTTACCAGTTTGTTTTTAGTCAGGATCTTTGGGACAATGTTGGCCCCTCCCTACCTGCAGCGTATTTTTATGGCAAAAGATTTAACCGCTTACAGACGAGGAAGCCTCGCTGCTGCTTTCTTTTTCATTCCTATTTTTAGCGTTTCAGCCTTAGTGGGCTTGGTGTCTCTAGCATTGTATCCGGATATTCAGGCAAGCTTAGCCATGCCCTGGCTCATCAAAAATATCCTGCCCCCAGTCCTTCTAGGGTTTACTATTATTGGGCTACTGTCTGTTATCATGTCTACAACAGATTCTTGGCTCCACGCAGCCAGCGTTACCTTAGTCTATGATATTCTCTTGCCGCTAAACTTGCTTCGCCTGGCTCCGCATAAGGAAGTGAGTTTTATGCGGATTTTAACCCTATTTTTGGGGTTCTTTACGCTCGTTTTTTCTCTCAATATGGCGGAAATTCCCTCTATTGTTGCCTATTCGTTTAATTTTTGGATGCCTACGCTCCTGGTGCCTTTTGCTTTTGGGGTATGGGGAAAGCGTATTAGCCTAAAGGGATTGTTTATCAGTATCCTCAGTGGGGCCAGTGCTACCTACTTATGGAATCACTATTTTTTAAAAGGTACGGACTTAGAAGGCCTCTTAGTCGGCATGGGCCTAAATACTGCTCTCTTTTGCCTGTTTAGGTACCTAGCCAAAGCTCAGCCTCAGATCTTGCATATTAATAAAGGATTAAAGCCCCAATCGTCTCCTTCTAGAAGCAGAACAGAAGTGTACTCTTAGTAGCATAGTAGTTTTTCTTATTCTTTTCCTCGCCCCCATGGACAATGGTTTTATGTGTAAGTGGTTCCAGAAGCTCCTTGCTGCAAGCTTAAAGCGCTTTTTTAGGCTTTGTTTTAGCTTACCTTTTTTACGGAAAGAAGCAGCCTTTGTTATCAAACACAATTATTTTTCGGATTTGCACTTGGCTCTTCCTGTGGGATCTGGTTATCAATGTCCAGTAGATGACAGTGAAGCTCTCTTCTCTTTTTCAGAGATTTTTCTAGAGCAGGCCTATGCTGAAGCTTTTCGCTATATTGCCTACCCGAAGCGCTGGCTAGATCTTGGCTGCCACCGGGGGTATTTTTCGCTCTACCTTCTCTCTCATATGGTGGAGGAATGTGCAAAGCATGCCAAGGCATTGTTGATAGATGCCGATCCTCGTTCCCGGGCTTGGATAGAAAAGTTCATCAGTCTCAATGGTTTAGAAAGGCACATTTCTTACCACTTAGGATTAGTGAGCGATCAAGAGCACGCTTTTCAAAGGTTTGCTTG
>CAZEFS010000153.1:0-2666 GCA_964511545.1 uncultured Opitutales bacterium | reverse complement strand
AAGCTTCAGGCTACGCTCTATGAGCTACGCCTGACACGTCGGGAGACAGGTAGTTCGCAAGAACGAAGCCTGATTCGCCTTCGCCAAGGCTACGGCGTAATTATTACGCCATAGCTCGGCATGGCGCTTTGCGCTATGTTGAGCGACGGCGAACCCTTTTCATCTTAAAAAAACGGTGAGAACATCTTTTTTAAAATGAGCTTGCAAAAACTGAGAAAGCTGATTTAAATGTAAAAGAACAAAAATAAATTATAGGCTTCGTTATATAAAAGTGGAAGCAAAAAGTCAAGCCTAAAATTCAAGAAAAATATAGGCATCTTCAGGATAGGCTTCAATAGCGGAAATCTCTTTAACCTCCCAACTACGCCGTCTCCTTAGACTGAAATTTTGGGGGGGGTAAGTAGTTCGACGTGTCAGGCGAAGCTCAACGAGCAAAGCCAGAAGCTAGACGTGTCAGGCGTCTCCACTACGCTGAAACTTCAGGCTAAAGCTCTACAAGTTTCGCCTGACAAGTCGGGAGACAGGTAGCTCACAGAGCGACGTGTCGGGCGAAGCTCAACGAGCAAAGCCAGAAGCTAGAGATCAAAAGACAATGGGTATGCAAGAGGTCTCATGGTTTCGCAAGAGCTCTTTTTAAACATGCGGGCAGGCCAGCTTCATAACGCTCAATCGTTTTCTATCTACATTCTCTTGGATATCTTTGAGATAACGTTCGTTTAAGATAGGATCCTCTATCTGCCTTGCAGCAAATTCACGTAGGAGAAGGTGCAAGACTGGATCTAGGCAAATAGGATATAGTATCTCCTCTCGGATATTTTTTTCTAGGCTATCTAAAAAAGACCTGAAAGCTAGTTCTAGGGTTTCTTGCTCTAGCTTGGTTGGATAACGCAAAAACCTAGTAATAAAAGCTTTTGCCTGACTATAGTCTGCTATATTAGGAAAGGGGCCTTGTAAGCTTACTTCTACGGCCTCCTTTAAACAGTAAAGTGGTTCAGTTTCTTCTTGCTTTACGAATGGGATGACTAGGCATAGCCAATATAATATGCAAGGGATTCTTATCTCATTTTTTATGAGCTCACCGATTGTTTTCGTTAAGGGTCGCTTGCTGAGAAACAGTAGAATCAAGCAGGCTTTTAAGCTTTCATCTTGTATAAAAGGCAAAAGATCTTGTAGGATACGCTCACAAGGATGCATCTGGCAAAGAATCCAGTCTTCTATGTATCGATCCCTACGGTCGGTATCTTCTTGAGTTTGGGGCTGGATATAGGCTAAAAAAGCTTTTCGAGCGTTATGGTTTAGCTGGGGTAAAGCAATGAGCTCAAAACAAATATCATTTTTAAGTACAGGATCTTCGATCATCTCTATCAAAGGCTCATATCTCCCTATGTATAAAGCTTTCTCAAAGCACCTGAGTACAAGGCTTTTTACTACTAACTTATCCTCTATCGTATTTAGAATATACTTACAAAAACCTAAGTTGCTATCAAGATAGAGCGGTATCCAATTCTCTAAAATACCCAAGAGTTCCTGAGCCTGTTTTGTATCCAAATGCTTCAGGGCTTCTATGCATTTTCGCTTGTCTTTTTCTGATATAGAGGATTGAGATAATACCTTTAGAGCTAGTTCATTTTTAACAATTGGATCCTGAAAAGACTTTAGAAACAAGGGTCCGCAGTCTTGGACAAGTTTTAGGCGTAAGTCATTTTTTGTGCCTTCATCTAAGCTGCTCATTTCGTTCTCACACTGGAGGCGTAAGGTTTCTAAATCTTTCTCCAAAGTTTTCTTCTGGCCAAAGATACCAGAGCTTATCCGGTCCCAGTAGAGCTCAATAAACCTAGAAAATAATTGTGCTTCTTCTTTCTGGCCCTCAGGGGGTACAAATATCCTTTTATAGCCAACATACCTATGCGCCTCTTCTCTAGCCTCTAAACTAGGAACTCCAGAGGGAACGGGTCTATCTGGAGAAGGCGCTTGAGAGAAGGATGATTGCTTTTTACTCTTTTCCTCAAGACATTGTGCCTCAGGAGAAGGCTGGATAGGGCTATTACGAAAGAAGGATAACATGCAAAACAGGAAGCTAATAGGAGTAGAATACAGTGGGGTAAGAAGAGCCAAGCCTGACGTTTGGGGAGAGGCTCCTACAAGATAAAAATAGGCCTAATCCTAATCCCCATTTTTGAGACAATAGGCCAAAAAATTACCCCTAAAAACTAGGGCTTTTAGAAGTCTTTAGGGGTAAAGGTCTGTATAAGAGGGGGATTTTATACAGTTTAGGGGTAGGCTGAAATTTATACTTGTTGGGATGAGATGATAAAACTGAAAGACCCTAGCGTCAAGCTTTCTTTTATCATTGTATTTAAAGCAAATCTACACCCCTCCCCTCAGGCCGAAACCAAGCCATCCTGCTCAAACACGCCCCTGTATTGCGCGTATGCCTGAGCTGCACTCCCTCATGCATCCCTTTTATAGGAGAGTATGCCTTTGCAGGGCTAAAATTAAAGCCTGATTTCCTAAAAAACCTGCTCAATAGCCTGGAGCACCCTATCTTGCTCAGCCACTGTCATGTCTGGAAAGAGGGGAAGGCTCACAACCTGAGCGCCCACAGCCTCAGCTGCAGGGAAGTCTCCTAGCTTGTATCCAAATTGCTTTTGATAATACGTGTAGAG
>CAZEFS010000152.1:0-2679 GCA_964511545.1 uncultured Opitutales bacterium | reverse complement strand
CTACCCCATATCGTTGTTTTAGGCCTTTTTTGCACAGATCGTAGAGGTAGTCTTTATTGCTAGGATAGGTAGCAGTCAGTTCTATGGGCCGCTTATATACCGGATATTGGTTTTTTCCAAAGGGGATGTCTAGCTCACACATTTCAGCTACTGCTACCGTATTGCTGAGGGCTGAGGGTTGCTCCTTAAAAACCTGGAGCATCTCGTCATAGTTTTTTAGGTAAAACTGCTGAGAGGTGTAGCGCAGGCGCTTTTCATCTTTGAGCTTTGCCCCCGTTTGGATACAGAGCAAAGAGTCATGCGGTATGCAGTCTTTATCCTGCACATAGTGTACATCGTTTGAGCAAATAAGCTTTAGCTGAAACTCCTCTGCCAGCTTAATCAGCCCTACGTTTACAATGCGCTGCTCTTCTATCCCATGGTCTTGCAGTTCTACAAAGTAACGTTCCTTTCCAAAGATATCTAAAAAGCGTCCCAAGGCCTCCCTGGCCTTTGCATAGTCTCCTTTCAATAAATACTGCGGTACAACACCATTTAAGCAGCCCGTAAAACCAATGAGACCTTCTGCATATTTTGCTAGCTGGTCCATATCTACCCTTGGCTTGTAATAAAAGCCTTTCGTATGGGCATTAGAGACGAGGAGCTTCAGGTTATGATAGCCCCTGAGGTTTTGGGCCAAAAGGCCCATGTGATAGTACTTATGCTGGCTTCTTTCAGGTTTTTCCGTCTGCTTATGGTCATAGACTAGGTAGATTTCACAGCCTAGGAGGGGACGAATGCCTTCTTTCTTGGCAGTTTGGAAGAAATCAATCAGCCCAAAAAGGTTGCCATGGTCTGTAATGGCCAAGGCAGGCATGCCTAGGGCTTTTGCCCGTTTGCAAAGCGTAGAAATAGCGCAGGCTCCATCCAGGAGGCTATAATCGGTATGCACGTGCAAGTGCACAAAGTCCTTGGGTCTTAGCATAGCTTTCATTAAAGCTATAAGCACTTGCCCAACAAGCAAAAAACACAGCTTTGTGAAGGTACTGCCCCCACCCAGAGTCGAACTGGGATTAACGGTTTAGGAAACCGCGGTTCTATCCATTGAACTATAGGGACGCCTGTAAGGATCGTTACGAACACTTTAAGCTCCTATCCTAGAGCCAGGAGCAGCAAAAACTCAAGCTCTTTTTCTGTAGACATCCATCTTTGCTGTGTGGAAAAATAAACTGATATATCAAAATCATTTTATTATTTATTATTGATAGAGCTATCTCATTAAACTAATGATCTTACTTTTTTGAATTGAATCATTTTTATTTTGTTAAAATTTCATTTAGGGGTTGTCATAGGTAAATTTTATTTATAACTTAGGTTCAACCTAGCCTGTATGCACAATCCATTACTTTCTGTGGTTAAGATGCATAAGGAGAACTAGGTTGAAAAAATAACTACGTACCTAAATACAATCTATGAGAAAAACTATAAAAGCTAGTCTATGGGGCGGTGCCGTATTGGGCCTTGCTTCGGTAGCCATCGCCGAACCCAAGCAAGATTTTACAGGAGTCTACACCTTTGGGGATGAGTTCACAAGCCAGGCCAATAGCTGGGGAGCCTATCTTAGCCAGCGTTATGGCGTGAACGCCGCGCCCGGACGTGCAAACTTTGCCCAAGCCAATGCCCTAAGTACAGATCTTCCTGCTCAAAGAGCCGCCTACAACGTAGCCGTAAGGAGTATTCAGCCTGATGCGCTCTACGCGGTTTACATGGGACCGAGAGATTTTATGGGGAATCCCTTGGCGGTCCTAGCTGTCAATGGCTATTCCTTTCATTTCTTAGGAGATGTTGCAGGGCCTGGAATCGGCGGCTATAATAACCTTGCAGCTGCTTACAACGGGGGGCGTTTGGTTTATAATGCAGCTACGTTTCCAGCTGCCTATCCGGATGTGGCAAACCGTGCAGCAGCCGTAGCAAACTTTGTCCAGGGCCTAAACCAGGGGGGTGCAGAGACGATTGTGGTCTTTAATCACTTTAATGAAGCTTTGCGCAGTCAAGGAGTTAATGTGCTTGGAGCAAGAGTCGGGTTGGGAGCGCTGGTTGGAGTCCTCCCTAACGAGCAAATTCTCATCGCTGGCGAGGTAGCAGCTAATCTGTTTAATCAAGGAGTAGCAAGAGAGCTCAGGGCTAGGGCCCCCTCAGCGAATATCGTGTACCTAGACTATAAGCGCCTGGTAGAGGATGTCTCACGCAGAGCAGCTGCTTACTTTAGCGCGGCAGAGCTCGCTTTGGCACATGCTGACTATCCTTTTTTTAGTGGTCCCGCAGGGGAGACTCCTCACGCTGCTGCCCACAAGCTAAGCGCTCAGTATCTAGCCTCTGTCCTTGAAAGCCCAAGCCAAGTGGCCTTGCTGCGAGAAATACCGCTTCAGTTAGGTTCTGGTATTGCCCAAAGGACACGTCTTTTAGCCAGTAGCTTCTTTTTAAACGATGTCTCCAAAGGTTGGACCATCGATGCAGGGGGCGACTTTTCGAAAAGCCGCACAGGGTCTTTCACAAAGAAAGAGCTCGGCTTTCAGAATGCCAAAACCTTTAGTGGAGAGGTTTTAGCAAACTACCGCCTCAGTAAATCGAGCCTCGTAGGCCTACGCCTCAGCCACGCACACAGCACGCTAGACTTTGTGGCCAACAAGGGAGGAGCTA
>CAZEFS010000151.1:0-2691 GCA_964511545.1 uncultured Opitutales bacterium | reverse complement strand
GTGGACCCCATGCTCCAAGACCTGTCTCTCACCCCCTTTGACAAGGAGCCCGTTCCCCGTGTGGGCATTCATGGCAATCTCCTAAAAACCATTGCCTCAGGGCAATATATCCAACGCCCTGCCTTTAGCTGGCAGCTAATTCTCATTTACCTGCTGAGTGGTTTGAGCTTACTGCAAACCCTATATACGGGAAGAGGCAGTGCCTATACAAAACTCAGCGCCTTAGGCAGCCTAGGAGGCTATACGGTTGCTGCTTTTTTCCTATTCAAAAAAGCTCACATCGTTCTCCCCCTAGTAGCCCCTTTGGCTAGCGCTTTGAGTGTGGCCTTCTCTGGCCTTATTTACAAGCTCCTGCAAGAAGAAAAGCAAAAGAGTAGGATCAAAAACCTCTTTGGCACCTATGTCTCACCAGAGCTCGTCTCTCAGATGGTAGAGTCGCAAGAAGAGCCCCAGCTCGGGGGCTCTGAAGCAGAGATCACCGCATTTTTCAGCGATATTCAAAGTTTTTCTAGCTTTTCTGAAAAGCTGCCTCCAAAACAGCTGGTAGAGCTGATGAATGACTACCTGAGTACGATGACCGACGTCCTCCAATCTGAAAAAGGTACCCTGGATAAATACATTGGGGACGCCATCGTCGCTATGTTTGGCGCACCTGTAGCCTTGCCAGACCATGCGCTTAGGGCCTGTATAGCAGCGTGTAAGATACAAACCCAGCAAGCAGAACTCCGTCAAAAATGGGCAAAAGACCCCCTCTGGCCTACGATCGTGCACCATATGCATACGCGCATTGGGATCAATTCTGGCTCTGCCATTGTAGGCAATATGGGTTCTAAGACGCGTTTTAATTACACCATGATGGGAGACAGCGTCAACCTCGCTGCCCGCTGTGAAAGCGCTGCCAAGACCTATGGCGTCTACACATTAGTTACGGGTCATACCCTAAGGCTAGTAGGAGAGAACCATCCTTTTGCTTTTCGCCTGCTGGATAAAATCATCGTCAAGGGCCGGAGCCAGCCCGTAGACATTTACGAACTCTTAGGCTTTCAAGCTAGCCTTAGCCCAGCCCTACAAGACGGTATCCATACCTTTTCAGAAGGTTTCAGCGCCTACTTGCAAAGCAATTTTCAAAAGGCTATCGCGTACTTTGAAATCTCTCAAAAGCTAGAACCAAACCCCATAGACCCAACCCGCGGCATAGAGACTAACCCCTCTACTATCTTTTTGGACCGCTGCCACCATATGCTAAAAGACCCACCGCCTGCTCCGTGGAATGGCGTATACGTGATGAAGACGAAGTAGCCTCCCTCAAGAAAAGACCTTCATTTTTCTCGAATTTTAGGCTTGACTTTTTGCTTTTACTTTTATATACAGAAACCTATAATTTATTTTTGCCCTTTTACAGTTAAATCAGCTTTCTCAGTTTTTGCAAGCTCTTTTTTTAAAAATGGTCTCACTGTTTTGTTTAAGATGAAGAGGATTCGCCTTCGCTTTTCAAGCTATGGCGAATCAGGCTACGCTCGACAAACGAAGCATGGCCTGTCTCCTAAAGCTCAAAAGAGCGTAGGGAAGACGACCTAGGCTAGCCAAGATTATACGCGGTGTCAAAAGCAGTCTAGGTGCAAGCTTTAGCTATTCTCAATAACAATATTCTATTATTATTAATGCTATCAATAAATTTACGATTGACTGCACAATACTTGCATTGTAATTTTGCGTAAGCCTTAGAGGTAGATCTTTTCTCTAAATTGTTTTTTACAAGATTAGAGGGCTGTTTTGACCGCTGAGCGTTTAACAAGAAAATAAATAATGATAAACCTATATCTCCCATGGAAACTAATCCAAATAAACTATGCTTAAATAGCAACCCATCCAACCTCAACAATCCCGCCCTCAATACAGGATCGCATCCAGTAGCTCCCTTAGGGGAAGTGCAGGCAAACGTGCAGCAAGTACCTGCAGCGCACAATCCTTTTCCAGCACTGGTTCAGGATTTGCTCTCTTTGAACCCGAAAGAACGCGTGAGAACTATCTTCGCCAGCACTCAGCAGGATGACTATTTTGCTAGCTTAGCTCAGAATAAGAGCCTAGATGAGAAATCTCGCCTAGCTGCTGCGATTAAAATTAAAAATCAGGAAAGAAGAGATACAAGCTTAAGTCAAGTCTCCCAAGATCTGAGCTTAAGCGGTAAATCCCGGCTGGAAGCAGCCTATAAAATGAGGGACTCTGTGAAAAAACAGACAGTTTTTGCCCAATTAGCAACGGACCAAACTCTCAATGAAATCCATCGCTCAGAAGCTCGGGTATTCCTCGAAGCTCAAGGAGAATTAGATGCCCAAAATCAAGCCTCTCCAGCTCACATAGGTCAAAAAGAGAACCTAGATCCACAGGATCCCCTCAGCGCTGCTGCAAAACTCCCTCCAGGAGAGCAACGTGAAGGGGCATTATGGGCATTGGCTTGCGATAGGACCTGTGCTATACAGAATCGTATAAACGTTGCGGGAATGCTGGCTCCAGGAGGTGAAAGAGAAGACACTGTATTGAAATTTGCTCAAGACAAGAGCTTAAACATCCAGCATCGTGTAGATGCTGCGGATCTGCTCGCTCCAGGGGATAGGAGAGAAAAAACTTTACTATATTTAGCTTCAGGTTCGGGAGATTTATACATAGAGTATCGTGTAGAGGCGGCGGTTC
>CAZEFS010000150.1:1597-2728 GCA_964511545.1 uncultured Opitutales bacterium | reverse complement strand
AAAGGCCTTTTGTGAGTGCTTGGGATAAAGCAAAAGCAAAGCCAGGCCTGAGATGTATTCGAAGATGGCTTGCAAAATTTTTAAGCATTAGACCTCTTGCGGATCTACGTATTATCTTGGTTGGTCTGCCGGACGTAGCTCATAGAGCGACGTGTCAGGCGTAGCTCAACGAGCGAAGTCTGAAGCCTGAACGAACCCAGAGAGCAAAAGACAAAGGTTATGCAAGAGATCTATTAGCGTTTTTCAGTACCTGCTCACCTACTACCTTTTACTTGTGGTTTGCGATCACAAGACGGTCTTTGCTTGCCAAATAAGGTTTTAAGATAGGCGGCGAGCTTTTCGCTGGTAGGCACGAAAGCCCCCTGGTACATATAGCTTTCTAGAGCTGCTAAAAGCTCACGGGCTGACTGGTAGCGACGAGAACGCCGCTTTTCTAGGGATTTGTGAAGAATAGCGTTTAGCTTGCTATCCACCTCTGGCCTTAGAGTAGAAAAAGGGGGGGCCTCTAAAAGCTCTATGTTTTGGCGGGTAGTCTCGGCTGTGCCTCCTTCAAATATATTCTGCCCTGTAATAAGCTCGCTCAGGATAACGCCACAGGAAAAGAGGTCTGCCCGAGGGTCTGTGATTTCTTTTCGGGCCTGCTCGGGTGATAGGTATTCGTCCTTTCCGGCTATAGTCTCGCCTTCCTTGCTGTACATGAGTTTACGGGCTTTTGCGATGCCAAAGTCACTCAGTTTGATTTCTCCCTGCTGGCTCAAGAGGATATTTTTTGGGTTTACATCACGATGGACGATCCCTAGGCAGCGCTGCCTTTCATCCGCCTTTTCATGGGCATACACAAGCCCCCGGCAGAGACGAGAGACGATAAATACCGCAAACTCTAAGGGCATAGCCTGGCCCAGGGCCAGGTGGCGCAAGATACAGTCCTCTAACGTCCAACCTTGTACATACTCCATCACCATATAATATTGGCCTTCCATAAAGCCGAGGTGATAGGTCTGGACGATATTGCTATGCACGAGGTTAGACACCAGCTTAGCCTCGCCGATAAAGTTCTGGCAAAACTCCTCAATATGCGAGTACTCCTCTTTAATGAGCTTGATCGCCACCGTTTTGGCAAAGCTGTCTACC
>CAZEFS010000150.1:0-1587 GCA_964511545.1 uncultured Opitutales bacterium | reverse complement strand
AGCTGCCGGGCCTTGTAGACGGTCCCCATCCCGCCCTCTGCAATCACACGCACGAGCTGGTAGTGGATTTTTACAAAAATGTCCCTCAGACGCCCTTGCATACGCCTAAGAAAAAAAAGATAGGATAAAAACAGGGGTAAACACGGGCTTGGATCTTAGCTAGAGGTATGTTTTCTTAGCAAGATTTTTATGCAAAAAATCATATACTACCTGACAAAAAATATTTAAGGCCCATAAACAATGGAACGGGAGCGGATAAAGTCATCAAAAGTGAGCTAATGGAACAAAAAATGAAGATTGACAATGACACCTCTTTTTAACGAAGCTTATTTTTATGAGTTTAACATTAGCATATATCGATCCAGGTTTAGGCGGCTTAGTCGTTCAGTCTATTATTGCAGGTTGCTTAACGATGGTTTACTTCTTTAGAAATTCATTTTCAAAGCTTTTTGGCTTTGTAAAAGGTATTTTTGGCGGAAAAAAGGAAGAAAAGAAGGATTAAGGCGCCTGCTACAAGCATTGCAATTATCTATTTAGACTGGTTCGGCCTATGGTTTTGAAGTGGTATTGCTCTTATATGGTAAAAACAGGTAAGTGCTATACTAGCCAACAGGAATCCACTCAAGGGATAATGAAAAAATAGGCTTAAGGTCTGGTTGGGCTGTTTTCCACCTTGTGCGTATGAAGCCTTATCTGCTTCAAAGGTCTAGTCTATAAAAAGGCCATCCTGCAAGTATCTCTACTCTATTTTAAAGCCTTCAAAATAAAAAGGGTAAGCTCAAGACACTGTTCTCGGCTTACCCAAATATGGCTAAAAGCTCTTTGTATGAGACTGATTCAGATACTACAGTTTAGTACTCGAAGGATAAGTTTTGAGTTTAAACGCAAGTTCCGGATGAAACGGGACTTGCGTGTTTTCTAAACTGTAGACAGTTTCAGAAGAGGTCTATTAAAGCTGAAGGCCTAAGGCTAGGCCTACGTTCCAGATCTTGACACGGCTATTTGGCCTAACACCTCCATGCAAGTTAAGGGCAAAGCCTCCATCGCTTAGGGCCATTACTTGACCCTGAAGACTCACAGACGAAGGATCTACCTTATAGGCAGGTACCGAGAACTCCCGTGGCATATCCGAAACCCTTCCTCTTACTTTTTCATGAATAGGATCTTTAAAATCCCGGGCATAGGCTATACTCATAGCCGGAACGAGCGTTAGATGCTGCCTTACTCTAAATTTTGCATCTAGGCTAGCTCCTATTTCAGCAACGACGGACTGACGCTTGGGTAAGTTAAAGGACATCGTAGTGCTTTGCAAAGAGCCATTCTCGGCATAGGACTGAATGCTGATGTCTTGATAGCTTCCACTCACAAAGGGAGTAAGAGCCACTTGGTATCCCTTATGTAATAAACAGCGATAACCAGCACCCACTGCAGCAAAGTAGTGGCTAGCATTAGGAGTCCCCTTATGCTTGTGTAGGGCCTTGCCTAAGGCAACTTTACGCTCTATTCCGTACTCGAGCATACCAGCCCCTGCAGAACCATATATAAAAAAGGGCTTTTTGAACTGATAGGCTCCGTGTATAGAGAGGG
>CAZEFS010000149.1:0-2829 GCA_964511545.1 uncultured Opitutales bacterium | reverse complement strand
GTCTTGCCAGTTTTTATCTATAAAACGAAGTAAAACGAAGCTTTCTAACTGACGGAGTTTATCCGGAGCTTCTACTGCTTCCTTCTCCTGATAGGCCGAATGAATGTGGTCTAAGATGGTTTTAAGAATGGCTTCTCGGCTGAGGCCTTGAATCTCTGCTTCCTCTATGCCTAGAGGAAAGCAGGTATTGACCCATGTGAGAAAGGTATGCAGCCCTTCAGCTTCTACGGTTTTCCCTTGGGGACAGGTTTGGTTTAGCTTATAACTCAGCTCTTCTTCTAGCATTTCAAATAAAAGCTCCTTTGTGTTTTGGCTTTGGATAGCGTCTTTTCGAAGGCTATAAATAATGAGTCTTTGCTTATTGAGAACATCATCGTATTGCAAGAGCCGCTTACGACTGTCATAGTTTTGTTGCTCTACCTTTTCTTGAGCCTTGGCAACAGAGCGGTTGATCCAGCGGTGCTCTAGGCCTTCTTTATCGTTAAAGGATTTTTCCAGCATTTTAGCGATGAGGCCACCGCTGACAAAAAGACGCATCAGTTCGTCTTCTAAAGATAGGAAAAAGCGAGACATACCCGGGTCTCCCTGCCGGGCAGAACGGCCCAGGAGTTGATTGTCTATTCGACGAGACTCATGCCTTTCAGTACCGATGACAAACAATCCCCCCAGCTCTTTTACCCCTTCGCCGAGTTTGATATCTGTACCCCTACCTGCCATATTGGTAGCGATAGTAACCGCCCCCCTTTCGCCTGCTTTAGCGATGATTTCAGCTTCTTGCTGATGGAACTTGGCGTTAAGTACGGTATGAGCAATGTTGGCCCTCTTTAGCATTTTATCCAGCAACTCTGAGGCTTCGACAGATGTCGTTCCCACCAGTACAGGCTGGCCTCTCTTGTGGGCAGCTTCAATCTCTTCAAGGACGGCTTGGTATTTTTCCCTTCGGGTTTTGTAAATGAGATCATTCAGGTCTTTCCGTACACAAGGCCTATGGGGAGGGATAGGCATGACGGGCATTTTGTAGATATCAAAAAACTCTGCTGCTTCTGTGAGGGCAGTACCCGTCATCCCAGAGAGTTTTTGGTAGAGCCTAAAGTAATTTTGGAGGGTGATGCTAGCGTAAGTTTTGGTTTCTTTTTCTATTTTTAAGCTTTCTTTGCACTCTATGGCTTGGTGAAGGCCTTCATTCCAGCGTCTTCCAGGCATGGCACGGCCAGTATTTTCATCTACGATGACAACTTTGCCCTCTTGGACGACGTAGTGGATATCTTTTTCATACAAACAATAAGCCCTAAGCAGCTGACTGAGGCAGTGGATGGTTTCACTAATTTTTTTAAACTCTAGCTCTAGTTTTAGCCGGGCTCTTTGCTTGGTCTCTAGGCTGAGACCCTCCTTTTCGAGCTGGCTCAGTAGCAAGGGAAGGTCTGGCAGGGTAAAGGCATTAGGGTTATTCGGCTGTAGGGCTGTGCGGCCTTTTTCAGTAAGGTCTGCTTGTTGCTGCCTTTCATCAATAGTAAAAAAGAGCTCTTCCTTGAGGGCATAGAGCTGATCGCGATTAAAATCGCTATGCATTTCAAGGTCAAACTTTTCGAATTGTTTGCGAATAGGGCCCAGTTCTAGGACACGAAGGAGTTGCTTATTCTTTGGGGCGCCGAGGCGAACTTGTAGAAGCTTGGCCAGGGCATCCTTAGTCTCTTGGGTCTGTTTGTCTCCTTCCTTTTCAAGGACTGTTTTGGCTTCTAGGGCCAGGCGGTTGCACAGTTTTTGTTGTACATCCACCAAACGTTCAACGTCTCTTTTAAAGACATGAAAGGGCATTTCCTCTTGTTCTTCGGCTTCGCCAGAGATGATAAGTGGGGTACGAGCTTCGTCTATTAGAATAGAGTCTGCCTCGTCTATGATGCAATAATGGTGGCCTCGCTGGGCTTGGTCTTCTACTTGCATAGCCATGCCGTTATCCCGCAGGTAGTCAAAACCAAATTCAGAAGCGGTGCCGTAAGTGATGTCGCACTGGTAGGCGGCTTTACGATCTTCTTGGCTCATCCCATGTTGAATACAGCCGACACTAAGGCCCAGGAGCTTAAAGAGGCCAGCCATCCACTGAGAGTCTCTCTTGGCTAAATAGTCATTGACAGTGATGAGCTGACAGTTTTTCCCACTGAGGGCGTTGAGGTACAAAGGCAGGGTAGCCACTAGCGTTTTCCCTTCACCGGTGCCCATTTCAGCCACCATCCCCCGGTGCAGGGCTATTCCGCCTAAAAGCTGTACATCGTGGTGGACCATATTCCACTTTACGTGTTGGTCGCAGACGACAAAGGTCTTCCCAAGGATAGCCTTGGCTGCCACCCGAACGAGGGCAAAGGCCTCAGGCAGAAGGTCATCTAGGCTATCACCGGCTTGGTGGCGCTGTTTGAGCTCTGCTGTTTTTTCTTTAAACTGGGCCTCGCTTAAACCTTCTAGCTTTTGGGCGTGTTGATTGATTTTTGCAATGAGACCTTCTCCCTGTTGAGCAAACTTTTTGTAATGGTGGCCCTTGAAGAGCCTAAAAATATTAAAAAACTTTAGGAACATAGCTGAAAATGCAGGAGTAAAGATGAAATATTCAGTTGATAATAAATATTTTAAAAGATCAAAGCTTTATTTTTAGGTTTGAGCTAGGTCTAGTGAGGGGTTAAGCCTTTAAGGCTAGGATGAGG
Organism: uncultured Opitutales bacterium; assembly: GCA_964511545.1. Classification (GTDB taxonomy): domain Bacteria; phylum Verrucomicrobiota; class Verrucomicrobiia; order Opitutales; family CAZEFS01; genus CAZEFS01. Next base: position 136 of record CAZEFS010000149.1, on the reverse strand, counting down.
GGTGTTAAAAAGTCTAAAAGAGCATATCCTTTATCTTTTGAAGCCCTGCCCAACCGTAGATCCAGAGGATATACCCCCCGGCAGCGTAAAGAAGAGCCGTGATAGTGGCTACCATAGACCATAGCAGGCAGATAAG
>CAZEFS010000148.1:0-2843 GCA_964511545.1 uncultured Opitutales bacterium | reverse complement strand
GGACCTTGTGATTTATAGCCTGGCTTCTCCTCGAAGGACAGACCCTCAGGGCATCACCTACAAATCCACCCTAAAGCCCATAGGCCAAAGCTTTCAGGCAAAGAATTTGGATACAGACAAAAGCCTCATTAGCCCCCTCTCTTTAGAGCCTGCAAGCCAAGAAGAGATAGACGCTACCGTAAAAGTCATGGGCGGAGAAGACTGGGAAGAGTGGATGCGGGTACTGCAAACAGAAAAGCTCTTGGCCCCTGGGGCCCTCACTGTAGCCTACTCTTATATAGGCCCAGAAGTGACTTGGCCCATCTACAAAGACGGCACCATTGGCAAAGCTAAAGAAGATCTAGAAAGAGCAGCAAAAGCTATTTCTCAGCGACTAGAAAGCATACAAGCCAAGGCCTACGTTGCCATTAATAAAGCAGTCGTCACCCAAGCGAGCTCTGCCATACCAGTAGTGCCCTTATATCTATCCATTCTATTTAAAATCATGAAGGCTAAAGGCACGCACGAAGGCTGTATAGAACAAATGCACCGCCTCTTTGCAAGCGAGCTCTATAACCATAATCAGCCAAAACTCGATCCCTTAGGTAGAATACGCGTAGATAATCTGGAAATGGAAGCTTCTATCCAAGGGGCTGTGAAGGAGCTGTGGCCAAAGGTTGAAACCGCAAACCTCACCCAAGAAACAGACTTTGAAGGCTATCAAAAAGACTTTTTAAAACTCTTTGGCTTTGGGCTAGAAGGAGTAAACTACGACCTACCCACCCCTGTAGATAGGCACTGGGTAGAGGCCACCTAATACAAAATCACTTCCTATGCTCAAACGTACGCTCAGCACACCGTTTTTGTGGCTTAGTATCAGCCTCATTCTCTCCTTGGGTGGGGCTATTGCTGGGGTATACCTACTAACAGGCCTCTGTGCCCTCACTCAGCTAGAGCTTTACCAGCTCTTGCGCCGTATGGGGCACATCCCCTACACCGTAACAGGCGTGGCCTTAGGCCTTATTCTCATGCTAGGGACGTGGCACATACCGCTTGCAGGCTATACAAGCCCAGCCTCTTTTATCCTAACGGTCCTGACAGTAGGGGTCCTCAGTTTAAGCTTTTCTCTCCTCTTTAGGCCCTGTAAACCTGGCTTGCCTATTCCCTTTATGCCGACGCTTCTGGGGATTTTACTGATACCCTTTTTGCTTCAGTTTTTTATTCAAATCGTCCTTCAATATACCCTCTTGGGTGAGGAAACACAAGGCCTTGTACTCGTACTCTGGTTTGTGGCGACAGCCAAGTTTAGCGATGTGGGAGGGCTCTTAGTCGGCAAGGTCTTTGGCAAGCATAAGATGGCTCCGATGATCAGTCCTAACAAAACCTGGGAAGGGGCCTTAGGCGGCATAGTCTTTTCTATCGGTATAGGATGGTGTTTATGCAGGATGCTCAGTGCCTCCCTCCCCCCTAGCTTTACAGAGATGAAGGCGCTAGGATTTGCTTTTCCTATTAGCCTTTTAGCTATAGTGTCTGATCTTGTACAATCTGCCCTCAAGCGACAGGCCCAGGCAAAAGACTCAGGCTGCCTCATCCCGGGAATAGGCGGAGCGTTTGACCTATGCGATAGCCTCATCCTTATAGCACCTTTGGCCTATAGTCTAAGCTTACTCTACCTCTAAAATAGGCCTAGACACTCTCTCAAAAAGCTTTTACAAGATAGGCCAGGGGCTGATTTTCATTGCATGGAGGATATTCTATTTCGTTTCGAATATAAATCCTATACCCTAGGCTTTAAGACTCCCGTCTTCTTGGGAAGAATAAAGGCAAAAGAACGCCCACTCATGCATCTGAAAGTGCAGCTAGAAAATACGGGCACCGCCTTCTCAGAAATTGCTCCCCTGCCTAGTTTTGGCACTGAAAGCATAGACGCAGCTCTGCAGTTTTGCAAAAATTTTTCTAAGCGCCCCGTCAGCCTGCGAACCTTGGCGCCTAGCCTTTCCGGCTTGCCTTGCTGCCAGGCTGCCCTCGAAAGAGCCTTGTATGTGGCCTTAGAAGCTCCTGACAGTAAAATCCCTAAAGGCGTAAGCTTTGAAAACACCGCCCTTTTAATGCCCCAGCCTGATGTGGGTAAATCAGTGGAAAGCTTATTAAACCAGGGCTTTCAGAGCTTTAAGCTCAAAATCGGGAGGCTTCCCTTGAGGGAAGAAAAATCTATCCTGCAGGCTATCTTGAGCCTTCTCCCTAAAGGTGGAACCTTACGTTTGGATGCGAATGGCCAGCTATCTCTAGCCCAGGCAAGGGCTTATCTAGACTGTATAGAAGGAAGGGGAATCGCCTTTTTAGAGCAGCCGCTCCCTCCCGGAAACGAAGACGCTATGCTAGATCTGGGGCAGGCCTATACTACACGTATTGCCTGGGATGAGTCATTGACGTCCTTACCCAGCCTAGTGGCAGCCAGCCAAAAAGGCTTTGAGGGGATATACGTGATAAAACCTTCGCTCCTAGGGTCTCTTAGCGGCTTTTTAAAATGGAGAAAACAAAACCCGAGGCAAAGCATGGTCTACTCTAGCGCCTTTGAAAGCAGCCTTGGGATGGACAACCTCCTCGGCCTTGCAAGAGCAGCGCCTACTGCACTTCCTGTGGGCCTAGGGACGCTCGCATTTTTAGAGCCTTCTCCCTTAGTCTGGCATACGTTTGGCCCGAAAGTACTCTACGAGCCTTCTCTCAGTCAAGAAAAGAGCGCGGAGCTTTTTGATCAACTTCTATCCCCCTAGTCTTGTGTGTGCTTATTCCCTTCCATTTAGAGATTCCTCCATCCGGCTGCTTTTTGAAAACTATTATCAAACTGACGTGCAGCAGCTCAA
>CAZEFS010000147.1:0-2880 GCA_964511545.1 uncultured Opitutales bacterium | reverse complement strand
CTCGCCCAAAGAAGACTCAAGATCAAAAGCTGAAAGCTAATGCCTCCCCACAAACTAAAATAGACTAGCTTTTTAAAAAAAGAAGATCCTTTCATAAGCAGCTAGGGAGCTAAGCTCGGATCTAGGCTGTTTTGTGAGGGAGAAGCTGTTTCTAGCTGCTCTTCTAGAGCCGTAATATCTTCAGCTTTTAGAGCGTTTTTTTCAAAACTCAGGGCAAAAAGGCTATCCATCATCTCTTGGCTGAGTTTAAACGTAGCGGCTACCGTCGGTGAGCCACCCAACTGTAACGTACCCCCTAAACGCTTAGAAAAGAAATAGTCCACTACTCTCTGCGCATAAGGTTCTTCTCTGGACTGAAAGGTACACTGGAGGGAAAACTCCCAGGGCACAGAGCGATCCTCAAACTGATACCCGGCTGGTGAAAATTCACGGCTTAGAATCCTGTCCACCCTAAAAGTTTGAATCAGTTGAAGAAAGTTCTCCACGTTGCGGCGCTGATTATTAGAAAACTCAGGCAATAAAGACAGAAGATCATCCATTTTGCCGTCCGAAAATTGAAGGCTCAAAATAGAGCTATCCTTGTGGATACGCTTCAGCTCTACCGTTTTTAACATCACATCTTTAGCCATTTCAAATACAGTTCTCTTAGCATAAAATAAGAGATCCGTGGGGAAGCGTTCTAAAATAGCCGCAGACACCTCATATACCGAGGGAGAATCTCCTACCTTTGCATATAGGCGCTTGTGATCTTTAGGTGAGTGACCCAGTACCAAAGTTTTCTGATGGGTACCCAGATCTAAAGTAAAAGTGGCCTCTGGTGCGTGAAATCCAAAGGTTTCTAGATCTAGTTCTGAAGGAGTATCCGTCACAAAAGAGAGGGCCTGTACGGTCCTCAGGGCTTTCAGTGCCTCCTCAATCGCAGCTAGCTCTACCTCATCTGAAGATAACTCTAGCTGCTCTGGCTCAGAAGTTTGACAGATCCAAGCCTGAGATTCTAGCCGGTGTAGGCTCAGTTTAGCAGCTTGTGTCTCCAGCCTTAGGCTGACAAGCTCATGCGGTTTAAATTTAAAAATTTGACGGCTCCGAAGCTGATCTTGAGCCCCCAAAAGTTTATCCACTATACTCGCTGGCACCGTGAAGACAGTATCCTGCTCTTCTAGCTTCGCCTCGTATTCTTCAGGACTAGCTCCTACCTCCCCTATGCGTAAGCTTTGCCTATACTTAGGCCCAAGGAGTGTCAGGCGCATCTTAGGAGAGTGCAAATGGGCTCTTGCCACCTCTGCTTCTTTACCGGATAAAAAACGATGGCAGCGCAAAGAAAGAAGATCATGCAGTAGCTCCTCCACCAAGGCCTTATTAGCCTCGGCCTGGATAGGAGCCTCAAAGGCCCATGATTTTTCTACTTTAGACAGGAGAATGGTTAAGTTTTTCTCCTCAGACTTAATGCGGATTCCATCCACATCAAAGCTAGAGGCCTCAAAGAGAGTCTGCCTTTGAAAATGCTCCACCGGCATGAGGCTAAGATCCAGCAGGTCTTTATCCGCCCTAAAAATATGCTCTTGGCCCGGGCTGAGTACATAGAGATACTTACCAGGAGCAATCGTATCTCCTAGAGCAAAGCTTTGCTTTTTATCTCCTTCCCAAACTGTAATATTCAGTCGAGGTTCTTCTAGCCCATAGTCTGCCAAGGAGGCCTGAGAGTGTGCCCATTCCTCCCGGCTTAGAAGGGTAGCTCTATCTAAAAATTGTAGCTTATTGAGCAAGACCAAAAGCGCATATGGATTGGCCGGCCAAGGCAGTGGCTGTTGCATATACCAATTGTGCTCTTCTCTTTGAAAGACGCGCTTCTCTGACAATAAAGGCCCACTAATCTCAATTTTTGAGACCTGGCTCCAATAAAAGTCCTTCACTCCGCCTGGAAAAGTTAACAGTTCGCTCTTTGGTTTTCTTTGAAGATACAAAAAACTAAAAAAGAGCAAGGCATTAACGCCTAATAAAATAAGACTGGTTCTAAAAAAACGTGTCATGAGAGTAGATCAACGCACTATATAAGCGTATATTCCCAAAAACTACAAGTCTTCAAAAGTTAAAAACAAATAAAAATAATTGAGACCCTAAAATCGCCTTTTCGAGGCCACCCCTAGCCCTATAAGCCCCAAGACAAGTGGTACAATGCATAGCTTCAGGCCCAGGTTTTTTAGCTCTCGTTTACTCAAAACAAGGTGCATAGTAGATCTTTGCTGCTGGGGTATATCTAAGAAACTATGGTTATCGCTACACCAGTTTAAGGCGTGAAGGACAAAGAGAGAATTTCCCAAGAGGTTTAGCTTATAATTGCTTAAAAAGTCCGCATTGCCCATGACAATCAGCTTGCCGGACTTTAACTTCAAAGCATCTAGATCGCTTAGCTTTTTCTCGGCCACCATAGCCAAACTCAGCGGCCCTTTTAGATCTTTAGTGGGATTATAGCTTAGGTCTGAGTCTCCCAGGGCTTTGGCCCAGCTTTGGTCTGAGCTGGCTAAAAGAGAAACCGTATGTAGCCCAAGAGTCTTTGGCGCAGTGATATCGCTCACAATCGGCCGAGATAGACCCCAGACAAGGCCCAACTGGTAGTCTATGAGCTTTTGGGTTATAGGATGAGGAAAGAAACGCCGAATCAAAAAATCCCCACTTTTACTCTGAAAATCATCCCCAATATCTACCAAAATCTGATTATCTGCCCGTATGCCCCACTGATAGAATAAGCCATCCAGCCCATGCTCTTTAGTAGCTGAAAGCAAGGCCCATACTGTCCCTCCCTTACCTTCCAGATACAAGTTTAGCTGCTGTACCTCGTAACTCAGATAAGGCACTTGAGGAGATGCTAAGATGATAAGGTCT
>CAZEFS010000146.1:0-2898 GCA_964511545.1 uncultured Opitutales bacterium | reverse complement strand
GCACACACTCACGCAGGCCCCTCTAGCAAATTTCCTTACACTACCTGATAAAAAATTTTCCTGAAAAAAAGCTTGACTTTTTTCCTCAAATTTCTTATATTCAATTTTATCTTTTAAATGCTGTGTCTGTTTCTCTTCTTTCACCTTACAGCACAGACTTCTACACACCTTCATGCCGCTTTCTTCTACACCATCCTCTCCTCCTAGGCTAGACAGCACTTCAAAAGTCTGGTTCATTACGGGCTCCTCAAGGGGTCTTGGTAGGGCTTTAGCCACCTATATCTTAGAACATACGAGAGACTGTGTCGTCGCCACCGCCCGCAATCCCGAAGCCTTAGAGCCACTCGCTCAGCTTTACCCAAAGCGCATCCTCCCCCTCCCCCTAGACGTGGATGACACCGCTAGCATCACCCAAGCCGTGAAAGCTGCGCTGGAGCATTACGGAAGGGTCGATATTTTGGTAAACAATGCTGGCTACGGCCTCGTGGGCGCTCTAGAAGAATGCAGCAGCGAGGAGATCCAGGCGATATTCAAAACCAATGTCTTTGGCCTCATCGAAACTACCCGGGCCCTCCTCCCCCACTTTCGGGAAAGGTGCGCCGGTTACATTATCAATATGTCTTCTGTCGTGGGCCTGGTGGCTACTCCGGGCTTATTCGCGTACAACGCGACCAAGTTCGCCGTAGAGGGGATCTCCGAAAGCCTGGCCTTAGAGCTGGAGAGCTTTGGAATAAAGGTCAGCATTGTAGAACCTGGACCCTTTAGGACAGATTTCACCGGCAGCTCCCTCAAACATACCACCCCCCTCCCCCTTTACAAGGATAGCCCAGCCGCTCAAGTCCGTGATCTTATAGAAAAAACGCACAATACCCAGGCCGGAGACCCTATTGAAGCTGCCCGCTGTATCTTTGAGCTCAGCTGCCTATCCTCTCCCCCCTTGCGCTTGCTTTTAGGAAACGAAGCGGTGGATAGAGCCTACGCGAAGCTCCACGCTCATCTAGATAGCATCCAAGCCTGCGAACCGATCTCTCGTTCCGCAGATTTTGAAGACCCCTCCGACCCCTCCCCCCATCCACTTGCATCTTTCTTCAAACTCACTTAAACGCCATGGCCTATACCATCCGCAAAGCCACTCTAAACGATAGTGAGACGCTCCTCTTGCTGATTAAAGAACTGGCCCACTATGAAGAACTAGAAGACCAGGTTACCGGTACCCTAGAGCAGGTCCAAAAAACCCTCTTTTGCGAATATCCCAAAGTAGAAGCTATTCTACTAGAAGTAGACGACCAAGTTGCTGGCTTTGCGCTATTTTTCCACAATTACTCCACCTTTCTTTGCAAACACGGCCTCTATATCGAAGACCTATACGTCAGGGAGGCCTACCGAGGCCGCGGCTACGGCAAGATGCTCTTGCAATACCTCTGCCAATTAGCCAAAGAAAGGGATTGCGGCCGGGTAGAGTGGTGGTGCCTAGACTGGAATCAGCCCTCGGTGGACTTTTATCTCAAACTCGGTGCCGAACCCATGACAGACTGGACCGTCTACCGCCTCAAGCAAGACACCTTCGAAAACCTTGCCCAAAACCCAACCAAACAATAGAATTTCACCACAAATCCAGCCTTCCCCCCTCCCCCCTCACAGTTCAAATCCTTCAAAAAACCAAAAAAAATTCACAACTCACTCTTTCTTTCCACTATGACACACCTGCTTTATACAAGCTCACTAGACCACTTGCTACCACACACAGGCATAACGCTTATCCGAATCCTTGGTCTTAAGGAAGGTATGCTGTTCGGCAAAGTTGAGAGACTTTCTCAAAAGTTCGCTCCCTTGGCCGAGGAGGTCTTCAATGAGCCGATATTCATTTTGTAAGTTGGTGTGTATCAAGTAGGGGTTGTCTGTATTGAGGCAAAAGGGGATGTTTTCTTTGTCTAGCAAGCGTATGAGGTCCGCAATCTCCTGTAAAGCGCTAATGGACCGCGTAACCTTGTTGACTGAAGGACACAATTCCAAGCAAATCTGATGATCCCTCAGTAGCCCACACAGCTTCTCTTTCTGTTTGCCTTCTGCCTTTCTAAGGGCTATCCCATGACCTATACGATCGGGCCTTATGGTTTCTATTACGTTTATCATCCCTTCTATACCGCTACAATCCGTCTCTCCCACATGCCAGGTGATGCCAAGACCCTGTTTTCTAGCCCCTTCCGTCAGCTCTCCCATCTGCCTTAGCCAGTCTTTATCAAGGTCTCTGCCTAGAGACTCTGGGCCTGCCATATCAATCCCTACCACTCCAAAGGCTCCGCCCATGCGCCCCCAGCCTACAAAGCGTTCTGCAGCATGCAGGATGGTCGCATTTTCCTCTATACTCAGTTCTTTTCCCATAGAAAAGAGGATACCAGTCCTTACGTCTGCGTAATGAAGGCAGGCCCTCTGTAAGCCCTGGATAGTCCCTACAATAACGGCATCTAGGGTATGCAAGGAGCCTTTTAGACGCTTTAGAGGGTTATACCGCAGCTCCATTCCGGTAATACTCGCCCTTCGATAGGCCTTTACAATGGCTTGATAGGCCGAAATGGCTGCCGCCTGGGGAGACGACTGTATCAGCTCTGTGGTATGAAAGTACCGGCCCAGAAAGTCATCCAGGCTCTGAATATTGCCTGGTTCTACCGTAAGGTAGTCCTGCAGGTCGTTAAAGGTCTTAAACTCCGTCTGCAAACCAGCATCACAGAGGACTTCCCAGAGCACTGCCGAAGGCACAGCACCTCCTAAGTGGGTGTGTAGATCTATCATACCTTAAGAGTATAGATCTCCTTTTTCAGTTTAGCAAGCCTGCACGGCGAAAAGAAAAGACATCCTGCTCTGTAATTGCCTTTCTGATGGTAAGCCACATCCCCTTTC
>CAZEFS010000145.1:0-2909 GCA_964511545.1 uncultured Opitutales bacterium | reverse complement strand
CCACTACGCCCTTCTGTTTTGGGGAGATCCTAGCAGGCACTCTCCCTATGTGCTGAATGACCGGGTCTTAAAAAGCGCGTACCTGCATCTCAACAAGGCAGGTATTACAGTTTCTCAGTATCGCAAACAGATCATTATGGAAAAGCAGTTTCAGGGAGAGGAAGGAGATATCACAGTCTCTCCCCTTCGCTTTCTAAAAAATTTATCCCTATTTCAAGGGTTTAACCCTCAGGACCTCCAAACTCTGGCAGAAGGGCTGATACTCCATCACTATCCTAGAGGCCATAACTTGGTAGAAGCTGGAGCTGAGGGAGATTCCATGTTTATCCTAAATGAAGGTCTTCTTGAAGTAGAAGGCAAGCTGGATAATGGCAGTCCCGTACGACTTGGACAGCTTGTGCCCGGGGATTTTTTTGGTGAAATGTCATTACTCACAGGAGCGCCTCGATCGGCTAGAGTCTTTGCAGTTGTAGAGAGTAGTGTGTATGAAATTAAAAAAATCGCGCTTAAGCCTATGCTAGAAAAAGATACCCTCCTCCTAGATGCCCTCAGTAAGGCCTTGGCGGAGCGACAAGCCCGAAACGCAGACACGCGTGCCCATCACAAAAAAGACTCTCAGCTAGACCTAGAATCGCACTCCCTGCACATACTAGATAGAATCAAGGATTTTTTTCACCTTTAAAAACAAGGCTTGCAAGGCCATCTATCGGGTGCTTTCATAGGTCTCTTCAACCCCACTAACACATAGCAGGATGACTAACGCTCAGCAACTTCGTTTTTTAGTCTTCAATCAGGATCCCAAGGTGCTTCAATATCTCCGGGAAAGCCCTGTATTAGCTCAGTATATATTTGAGGAGCTAGAAGCCTATCATGCTCTTTTAGGGAAATTAAGAGACGGGGCTTTTTCTGGCCTCATTATCCCCTTCACTCTCCCAGGCATAAGCGGTCTAGACCTCGTAAGACTCCTTAGGGGAGATCCTTTTTTTACCCACTTAATGATAGGCTTAGTAGATGGTAGACACCATCAGGGCGATGTGCTGTCTCAGCCCATAGGTCTTGGGCCCACCTTTTATCTGAAAGATCCTCTAGATGCCTCAGACTTAGCCTTGTATTTAGAGCGCCTAGCCAGTATCAATCCCCTTAAGGAAGGTGGAGCTTCCTCATCATTACGCTTAGGGCCCATAGAGCTAGATCTAGAACGCTATGAATTTAAGCTCAAAAATAGGCCCATGCAACTAACCCCTATAGAATTTAAGCTTTTAAAGCTTTTCATAGAACGTAAAGGCCGTATCCAAACAAGAGAACATTTATTAAATACTATCTGGGGATATACCACTGAGATAGAAAGCCGAACCATAGACACCCATGTACGGCGCCTAAGGGAAAAGTTACAAGAAGAAGCTAGCCGAATCCAAACCGTAAGGGGCGTTGGATACAAACTACTAGAAGACAATTAACCCGAGGCTGGAATAGGGTTTCACACGACAGCATACCTGACATTTTCCATACCCCTGCTATCTAGTTTTGATCTAAAAGCTAGCTGTTTTTTCTTAAAATTCCGTCTTGCCAGAAAATACACAATATACAAGATAAACCTCCAAGCAGTATTGATTTGCAAGGCAGCCCAGATCAAAGTCTGTGTCTATAGAGATCAATCGGGGGATTTTCATTATCCCAACTGTCAAATTCTAGCCAGAACAAGTGATCTTTACTTGAAAAGTATCTAATTTTTGTGCTTACTCTTATTTATATGAAGCGTTTTTCTTCTGTATGCTTACTGTTCATAGTGGGCCTATCCCTTTCTGGCTGTAGGCCTAAATACCAACCACGCCCTGAAGATACCCTCATGGGCAGCGGTTACTCTAAAAGGCATGACTATATAGAAAGCAGCGAAGCTTACCAAGCCTCCCTTGAAGAAGAAGGGCTAGAACTCAGAGAAGTGCACGTTTTTCCAAAAGCTAGCACATCTAACTACGCCAAAGAAAACGCCTTGGTATCTATTTATTTTCAATTTGATAACTTTACCATCGATACCCCTGAAAGACCTAAACTCAGCGACACCTTAGAACAACTCAAGGATAACCCTAAGCTCAAATTGCTCATTGTGGGTCACTGCGACTACCACGGTACAGCTGCCTACAATATGGCTCTTGGAGAAAAAAGAGCCAAAAGCGTACAAGACTACCTAGTGCAAGCAGAGGCTGGTAGCGAACGAATATATACGCTCTCGAGGGGTGACCTAGATGCAGAAGTTCGAACTGGCTCCCCTGCAGAAACAAACCAAGATAGAAGAGCAGACGTTTTTATCAACGACTAGCACTGATTTTGAGGGCGTTAAGAATCACGACGACACATGGATGGAGTGCTTAACCCTGAAAGCAGCAAAGAGGCAGAGGGAAAGATCAACCACCTGAAGCCAAGGATGCCCAGTGATGGATTTTTTCGGAAAACAAGCGAACCCATTGGCTCTGTCTAGCATTGTTTTGCTCACTAGGCCACTTGCGGACCTACGTATGATCTTGCTTGGCCTTTCGCCGTAGCTTGACAAACGAAGGTGAAAAAAGTACGCTGTAGACTTGGTGAAGTCGCATCAGGTTTCGCTTCCTATGTGCTTTAAGTTTTGTTTATCAGGTACTGTGATTTTTGCTTAAATTTTAGGCTTGACTTTTTGCTTAAACTTTTATATATCCGAACCCATAATTTATTTTTGTTCTTTTACATTTAAATAAACTTTTTAAGTTTGGGCAAGCTCTTTTTAAAAAAGATGTTCTCACCGCTTTTTTAAAGATAAAGAAGAAACAGTGTTAAACCCTCCCCCCTTCAGGCTAGTGGAGACGCCCGACATGCCCCCCTACGCGCTGGTTAGAGCTAAAATTACGCCGTAGCTTAAAAAGCGTAGGCGAATCAGG
>CAZEFS010000144.1:0-2944 GCA_964511545.1 uncultured Opitutales bacterium | reverse complement strand
GCGTAGTTCGCAAGAACGAAGCCTGAACGAACCCAGAGACCAAAAGACAATGGTTATGCAAGAGGTCTATTGAGCTAAGGAAGGAGGATTTTTTGACTTCTTGTAGGAAAACACTGTGAGCAAATAGGGCAGCTCAGGCCATAGCACTTACGAGCTTGGCAATGTTCTCTACCATAATAAATCATCTGCAGGTGAAGGCGGATCCAATCGTCTTTATGAAAGGCTTGCTTCAGATCTTTTTCGACCCGGGCTATGCTTTTAGCAGTGGATATACCCCAACGGTGCGCTAGCCTAAAAATATGCGTATCTACAGGAAAAGCAGGCACTCCAAAGGCCTGGCACATCACAACCGATGCGGTCTTGTGCCCAACTCCAGGTAAGGCCTCTAGGGCCTCGAAAGAAGCGGGGACTTTTCCTTCATAGCGATCCAAGAGGATCTGGGATAATCCCACAATAGACTGAGCCTTGAACAAAGAGAGCCCACAGGGCCGAATGATAGCCTGGATAGTATTCACCGGGATATGGACCATAGCCTGGGGTGTCTTGGCCAAGGCAAACAGCTTTGGGGTCGTGAGATTGACACGAGCATCTGTCGATCGGGCAGAGAGGACCACTGCAATCAAAAGTGTATAAGGATCCTCATGCAACAAGGGAATAGGAGGCTGTGGGTAGAGCTGATTGAGGTGATCTCTAATAAATTCAGAACGTGCTTTAAGGAGCATATAGGCTAGGTTTGAAAGTCAGCATTATGAACTTTTAATATTGCAGCTAAAGCCTCTACCCTTGCATTCAGAGCTTCTCTGGTATAACTTTTGCGTGCACTATGCCCCCAGACGGGGCCAGGCCAAGCGAGATCATCCTTATAGCGAGCCACAAGATGGATGTGCAGCTGCGAAACGATATTGCCCAAAATACCCGTATTCAGTTTATCTGGCTGAAACAGGACACGCAAGGCAGTGCTTACGCTACGTATTTCCTTATAGACCTGGAGGCTTTCTGTTTCTGTTAGATCCACGAGCTCTTGCGTGAGCTCCCTTGTACGGGGGACAAGGATCACCCAAGGCCAGGAGGCGTTTGTATGCAGGCGAACTTGACTGAGCAGGAGATTCCCCACCCAAACACTATCGTTTTCTAACTGCGGATGAAGGACAAATCCAGAAGAAAACATAAACAATGATTTTAAAAGAGGGGTACTGAGCCTATGCAGCACAAAAAAGCTAAGCGCTATTAAAAACGGCTAGCTTTTTTGGAAAAAACTGAAGACGCCGGAAGACTAAAAAAAAGCCAGTCTAACGTCTAAAAGCACCCTTAGACTGGACTTTTGTAATAGGCTTTTCCTGGGCCCATTCGATAATGCCTGTTTTTAAATCAATGAGGTTGAGCGTCATCTTATAAGACTTACGCAGGGTATCTTTCGTACGCTCTTCGTAAGAGACGATGCTTCCAATTAAGAGGTACTCTGCCCCAACTTGCCGCCCCCTTTCTATAGCATATTCAGATGCTACAGCCCCGCCAAAGCTCTGATAATGAATTTCTTCAGATTGAACATCGCGGGTAGTTTTATCTGTAAAACGAAACCGTCCCGACTGTATGAGCTGAGTACGAATCGTATCTGTAATAGACTCTGTATCGATATGTTGGTCTGTTCTATTTTGGATTCTATCCACCAAGAGGATGGGACGCTTCTCCCCCGTAAGACCAGCCAAGGCAGGAGACGTCAGCATAGAATTGACCATGGTGTCTGAAACCTGATACAAGTCCGACAGGCTAAAGCCAGTGGACATAGGCTCTATGGCAGCAGGGTCATCATAGCTAACACGCGTTGTCTTGCAGGCAGTAAGGGCGAGGAGGGATGCTCCGAGGAATAGTATTTTTATCATAAATGAAAAAACAGGCAAAACGAAGGGCCTAGAGACATACTAGCGCTTCACATATTCTAGCGGACGGACGTAGATCTCAAAGCTCTTGGCCAAGATAGACTTAGAGGCAGAGGAAATCGTCTTTGCGGCTCTACCTTCAACAGTAAAGGGCTGCCAAGCATCGCTATCAGCGCTAATATCCATTCCAGCAACATCATACCACACAAAACGGTACTCTAATTGCAAAGAGTGGCCTGTATTATTTTCTACTTTTAGCTGGGCTTTCTTAACTCCATCTAAGCAGACCCCCTTGACGCTTCGGATGGTATAATCCTTGCTAATCAGCGTCCTATCTTGCTCCCTAGGAACAAAATCTCCCGTTTCAGAAAAAGAGCCGGCAGCCACATAGCCTAAAGAGCCCAGGGAAGTCACTTTTGCGCTAGGCGTAGGCGTACAGCCTGTAAGGCTAAACATGGCACCTAGCAAAAAGAGAAGGAAGTACTGAGATACTTTACAAAAACAATGTTTACATTTCATAGATAATTAGGTGTTGATGGTTACAGGGCTTCCTATTTTATGAAACAAAACTGAATAGGCTGCAATACTTTTTTCAAACAGCGTTAAAGACATACTTTCGTTAGGAGCATGGAGAGCATCCTGGGGGGTAAATAACCCGAGCATGAGCGCATCTAGGTCTAAAAGATCTTTCATGAGGCCTATAATAGGAATACTGCCCCCTTCGGGCATGAAGAGCGGAGCTTTACCAAAAGTAGCGAGCACTGCTGCCTCACAGGCTTTAAAAATATGCTGAACTCTAAGGGATGCCTGGGACCGCGGGTCTTTAGTGGGGTGCAAGAGACGATAGGGTGTACCGCCGGCATCTTCTTTGACCTCAAGGACTACGGTCTTAGGGCAGCGCTCTAATAAAACAGCCTTTAGCTTGGCTAAGATCGTCTTATTCTCCTGCGGAGGGACTAATCGGCAGGTGATCTTTACCCAGGCTTGGCTTGGAATAATAGTCTTGGACCCAGGGCCCTGGTAACCTCCACCGATTCCATTAAACTCTAGCGTAGGCAAAAAGCGAA
>CAZEFS010000143.1:0-2964 GCA_964511545.1 uncultured Opitutales bacterium | reverse complement strand
TTGGGCAACTTGAAGATGCTCCTCCCCGCTGAGGCTAGAGCGCTGGACATTAAAAGCCTTGAGGTAGGCCTTGGCAGCCCCCTTGATGTTGTCTACTTGCTGCTGCAGGAGGCCAAGATTTTTCCATATAGGGGCGTCTTCGGGGTGGTGCTGCAGATAGAGCGTATAGTTATGAATAGCGGCTGGATAATTGCGCATGTGTGCGTGGCTTTGGGCAGCTAGGAGCAAAGAAGGCGTACATGAAGGATCTACCTGATAGAGCTTATCCAAATAAAACGCAGCTAAAGGATACTGCTGAGATTGAAAGTAAAAGTGGGACAATACCTCAAGTATGGATCTATCTTCAGGGTACTCCTGGTGCAGCCCTTCGAGCATAGAGAGAGCGTCTTTGGCTTCTCCACGATCGATAAGATGCTCGACAAATTCGAGCTGAGCCTTAATCTTCTGCTCTTTTAGCTGGGGGTTAGGCTTGGAGAAAGCTAGGGGATGAAAGACACTAGCACAAAGCACAATGAGAGCTATTTTAAAAAAATACATAGAAAAGATGGGTATGATGGCTACTAGTTTCAGCGTTTTCCCACAAATGTCAACCCTATCTAAGGGCCTAGGGCTAGGCTTGGGCCTTTATGTGGGCTTCGGAGCCTGGAGCCAAGCTAAACCTGGAGGGGAGAGGGTGTACCCACAGGCAAAAGGAGATCAAACAGATCCTATGCCAAACAAACACCCAGAGAAAGACTTAAAAAAAGAAAAAATTATTTATATAGAGGAAAGCCTAGAGAATTTTAGCGAAATAAACTATCATAAAGCCGTAGAGGCTGCCCTCACACGCTTTGAAACAGAAAGAGGCGTTCCCCTCGTGCCTGGCCCTAAAGGCAAGATAGGCCTCAAGACCTACACTTATTCGGGCCCTGGGCTATGTACGCCCTTGCCGCTTTTAAGAGGCCTGATCTTAGCACTTGAAAAGAGAGGCTTTACGAAGGCAGGCATGATGATTGTGGATTTTCATGAAAAAGAGCTCAGAAACTGTGGGATCTTGCCGCCCTTAAGCAAAGGGGGCACTTGCTTTGAAGGTGTACCCGTTTATGCGCTAGACACAGACCGCTATTGGGACCCAGCGTGGGTCTACGAGAGCAACCTCCCCTCTCTTGAGTATTTTGGAGCGTATATCAAGACTAGCTTGAGCTTGAAAGAAGCTTTTCAGAAAGAAAGGATGAGCTACCTCAACCCTTTGCTTTTGTGCGATGTGGATGGGTGGATTAACTTGCCCATGCTGACAAGCCATACGGCCATTGGAGTGAGCGGAGCCTTGGCGAATGCGACGCTCTTAAACATGAGTAATCATAAGCGCTTTTTAACAAGCCCTAGCATTGCCCCCATGGTGGTAGCAGAGTTGGCTGCTATACCAGAAATGACCTCGTGGCTCTTTACCCTGCTAAGCTTGGAGTCTTATCAATATGTAGGCGATTATCAGTTTAATGCAAACTATACCCAGGGTGAGCCCCTTCTCCTACTCAGCAACGCTCCAGCAGCCCTGGATTATGCCCTTTTACAAAAACTAAACCACGCTCGGCTCCGGCGAAACTTTGCCCCTCTAGGAGATAAAAATGGCCTATTTTGGGCCTATCTACGAGAACTCAAGGTGCCTTAAAATTAAAATGAAACTATTGAATTTTTTAGACACCCCTCCCCTAGCACCGCCTTCTCTTGAACAAAAAAACCAGGGCAAAACAAAGCCAAAGCCCCCTAGCCTCCTAGCATTGACTCCATTGCTTGGGCTCCTCATCCCCCTGATTATCGGCTATAGCCTGGCTGAAAGGGTGATCTTATCGGCAAATCCCAGTAGGCTGCTTGTGCTCTGCTGTGGCCTAGGCTGCATGGGTCTAGGATGTCGGTTGCGTGCTTTTCCACAAAAGGGGTGTATCTTCTTAGGGCTAGTCTGCTGTAGCCTATTGTATGCGAGCTATAGAAAACCAGTCAGCCCCCCTTTTAGCCTTTTTGTGACAAAAGAAGCAAGCCTGGAGCTTAAAATAGAACGGGTATTTAGCGGATCCAAGCTGTATTTTAGCGGGCTAGGCCGCATTTTTAGCCAAGAGGCCCATCTACAAGACTTCAATGGCAAAAAAGTATACTTCAGGGCCAAAAAAAAAGCTAACCCCCTTTACCAAGAACAGCCCTATCTCTTTTTAAGCGAAAGCATCGTACAAGTCAAAGGGGTGCTACGGCCGCTTTTAGAGCCAAAGACTGACTTTGAACGATTTTTACAGGAGGAACGAACAGCGGCCATCTTAGACTACTGCCGTTTTGAGACTGTAGTCCAAGAGCCTTCTTCTTTTGTACAGTGGTGCGGCATTACCGTAAGGAAGCTAGAAAAACGCCTACACCAGGGCTGTGAGCCTAGGTATGCTCCTATTTACACTGCAATGGTCCTGGGAAGAAAGACGACCCTAGCGCCAGAGACGAAGCGCCTCTTCTTACTCAGCGGTACGATGCACATTTTTGCCATCAGCGGCCTACATATTGGCATTGTGGCAGCGGGACTATGGAGCCTTGGCAAGCTTATTCAGAAAAATGCCTGGGCCCCTTTGTTTTTATGTGATACAAGGCTCGGCATAGCTGCTAAAGGGCTAGGCTTAGGCCTCATCTACCTCTATGTTGGGCTTACGGGCTTTAGTGCTTCAGCAGAGCGGGCGTTTTTGATGCTTTGTCTAGGAACCTTTGCGTCTGTTTTCCGAAGGCAGAGCCACCTCCTGGGAACTCTCGTAAGCACTGCTACCTGCATGTTGCTATGGGACCCCAGCTACCTCAGCCAGCTTGGCTTTCAGCTTTCTTTTGCTGCAGTGGGGGGTATCGCCCTCTATGGCCTCCCTTTAGCTAAAGTCCTTTCTGGGTATAGTGCCCAATGGCCGGGTCCTTTAAGGGGTATTAGCCAGTGGACGCTCACCAGCCTCGCGGTCTCCCTAGGGG
>CAZEFS010000142.1:0-3007 GCA_964511545.1 uncultured Opitutales bacterium | reverse complement strand
TTCTTCCATGTCCTCCATCACGAACCCTGAAGCCTGACGTGTCGGGCGTAGCTCACAGAGCGGAGCCTGATCCCCTTAAAAGTTATTGGAAATCCCTTTTCGATCGCATTCATCACCTCATTTTTTTATCACTTTATCCCCTCTTTTTCACTGTTGATGGGCTCTAAATATTTTTTGTCAGGTAGTATGACTTTTTTCGCATTTTAGGCTTGACTTTTTGCTTCAAATTTTATGTGCTCATGAGAATATATTTGTTCTTTGTAAATCATGTCAAGTTAAGCAAAAAGCTGCATATAGGCTGTTCGAAAAACACCTTTAAAGCACATAAAAGAGGAAACTTAGCAATACTCGCTCTATTTTTCAAACACTTCAGCCTTCTAAACTGAAACGCTCTTGGAGCTAAATGTTTTTCATATCGTTTTCAAAAGCGATAAGAGGGTAGGTTTACCCCCCCCCCTTCAGGTTTCAGGCTTCGTTCTTACGAACTTCGCCCGACACGTCGGGCGGCAGGCCCCCCTAGCCGAGCTTCAGTTTTCCAAATGGCCTACACTGAAGAAGGACCCACAAACTTCAGTCTATAAAGAGCTCTTATTATCAAAAAAAGGCAAAAAGGAGCTGTTTACCCCCCCCTTTTGTTTAAAAAGAGAAATCTTCTACCTAAACCCTCCCCCCTACAGGCTTCAGGCTTCGTTCTTACGAACTTCGCCCGACACGTCGGGCGGCAGGCCCCCCTTACCTAAATATTTCTATTTCTCTATTTAAACACAGCACTTGCTCCCTCCTAAGTTTTTCGATACCTATCTATCAAATCCCTAGGGTCTAGCTACCCATTCTTTTTAAGTGAATACCTTCGTTCATACAATAGTCTCTGTCTCTACCCTTACGCAAACCCTCAAGAAAACGATAGAAAACACCTTCCTTCCGCTTTGGGTGAGGGGAGAAATTTCAAACTTGAAAGTTCAAAGCAGTGGTCACGCCTATTTTACACTAAAAGACAAGCATAGTCAGATCAGTATCGTCCTATTTAAGGGATCTTTTCCGTCTAATCTTAAGCTAAGAGACGGGCTAGAGTGTATTATCTACGGCGAAGTCACCGTATATGAACCTAGGGGGACTTATCAGATTATCGCCCGGCTCGTTGTTCCTGAAAAAGAAGGGCTTTTGCAATTGGAGTTTCAAAAACTCAAGCAAAGATTAGAGGATGAGGGGTATTTTCAGGCAGAGCATAAGAAGGCAATCCCTACCTTGGTTCGCAACCTAGGGGTGATTACTTCGCCCACAGGGGCAGCATTGCAAGATTTTATCAGTGTCCTTAAAAATAAAGGCTGGAAGGGGAAACTGATCGTTTTTCCAGCTAAAGTTCAGAGTAAAGATGCTCCAACTACGCTCATCCAAGCCATAGCTAAGGCTCAAAGGATACCCGGCTTGGAGGCCTTGGTCCTCACTCGGGGCGGAGGCAGTGTAGAGGACCTCTGGTGCTTTAATGATGAAGCCTTGGTAAAGGCTATGTATGCTTGTGCAATCCCTATCGTGTCTGCAATTGGCCATGAGGTAGACTTCACACTGGCAGACTTTGTGGCAGACTTGCGCCTACCGACTCCTACCGCTGCTGCAGAGTTTTTTGCCGATCATTATCAAAGCAAAGCAACACTTCTTGCTTATACACAGCAGCGCTTCATTCGTTGCAAACGCCAGGGCTTAAACCCATTTATCTCGCGTTTAGCCAGAGTACGTTCCCAGCTGAGCCTCTATACTTTAAAGAAACAGCTCTCTTATTACCTTCTGTACTTGAATGAGAGAGCCCGGCGCCTCTACAGCACTAAAAAAGAGATCCTAGGCAAAATACAATCTCAATTAGAGCATTTTGATATAAGAATCAGCCATTATCATCCCAGGGGCCTCATCGCTGTGTATCAAGAAAAGCTTCACCAAGTCGCAGCCCGTTTAGAAGCCACTAGCCCGCAAAAGCTGCTCCAACGAGGCTACGCTCTCTTAAAAAACGCAAAGGGCCAAGCCTTGAGCTCTATTCACAGTATTGGCCATAAGGACCGCCTCTGGATCAGCCTCAAAGACGGAACCATGGAGGTAAAAGTCCTCGCTATTTCAGAAGAAATGGGTTCTCATTAGGCCTTTGTGTTTAAAAAGCTTGTCTTTTGGCCTAGGGCACACATGCTCCTCTACTCAAATCAAGTATCCATGAACGACCATACCACTTCACACCTTCGTAATATTGCTATCATTGCCCACGTAGACCATGGTAAGACTACCTTAGTAGACGCTCTTTTCCAACAGTCTGGCACCTTTAGAGACAATCAAATTGTCCAAACCCGTGCCATGGACTCCAATGACCTGGAGCGAGAGCGCGGTATCACTATCTTGGCTAAGTGCACGTCTATTACCTGGCAAGGCCACCGGCTTAATATTGTAGATACTCCTGGCCACGCAGATTTTGGGGGCGAGGTAGAGCGTATTTTGGGAATGGTAGATGGGGTTGTCCTTTTGGTGGATGCCGCAGAAGGCCCTATGCCTCAGACGAAGTTTGTCTTGATGAAAGCCCTTTCTCTCCAGCTAAAGCCTATTGTGATTATCAATAAAATCGATAGACCGGACGCTCGTCCCGATGCAGTTTTAGAAGAAATTTACGATCTTTTCATCGCTCTGGATGCAAGCCAGGACCAGCTCAATTTTTCTGTTTTATATGCTTCTTCTCGCCAGGGATGGTCTGTAAGAAACCTGCAAGATGAAAAGAAAGACCTGCAAAGCTTGTTTGAAACTATTATTGCAGATGTACCTCCTCCTAAAGCAGAATTAGACGCTAGTTTCTCCATGTTAGCTACTATTCTGGAAATCGACCCCTTCTTGGGGCGTATCCTAACAGGCCGGGTGGTTGCTGGGATGGTAAAGCCCAATATGACTATCAAAGCCCTAAATCATAAGGGAGAAGTCATCGAAACGGGCCGGGTGACGAAGGTACTCGCCTTTCGGGGCCTAAAGCGAGAGGTAGTGG
>CAZEFS010000141.1:0-3033 GCA_964511545.1 uncultured Opitutales bacterium | reverse complement strand
ACTGCCCTTCAAAAACCAGAAGCTACAGTCAGCATAGCGGCAAGAGAAGATCCTGAGAACGTTGAAATAACCGTGAGGGATACAGGATCTGGCATACCCGATGCCATTAAAGGCTCTTTCTTCAAGCCCTTTGTCTCTTACGGTAAGGCTAATGGAACGGGTCTTGGGGCTGCGATTGTGAAGTCTATCGTAGAAAACCACGGAGGATCTATCCGCTTTGAAACAGGACCTGCGGGGACTTGTTTTAAGATAACCCTACCGAAGAAACAAAAAAACCACTAAGGCTCACTACTCTTGGCTATTTAGGCCCTGGGATGGGCAAGGTGGTGTACTTTTTTTAGATGGTGGATATCCAAATGCGTATAAACTTGAGTGGCAGATAAGCTACTATGGCCCAATAGCTTTTGAAGGACGCGTAAATCCATACCCCGGTTCAGGAGGTGTGTAGCATAGGAATGGCGGATCTTGTGGGGCGTAATATCCTCTGGAAGGCCAGCTAGCTTGAGGTAGATTTTGAGCACGCGCTGAATACCCCTAACGCCTGAGGGAGCTTGATTAGCTTGTATCAAGATAGGGCTTTGGGGAGAAGGCGTAAAGGGAAGCATTTTTTTAAAGACTTCCAGAGCCCTCCAGGCACAGTCTCCAATAGGACACAGCCTCTCTTTATTGCCCTTGCCTACAATATGTAAAGTAGCATGAGCTTCATCGACATTTTCATACGATACCCTAGCAGCCTCACTGACGCGTAAGCCTCCTCCATATAGTAGATCTAGGACAAGCTGGTCTCTAGCAGCCTCAAAGGGAGTAATTTCTCCTGCATTCAAACGCATTTTTGGCCCATCTAGAAGCAAAAGGATTTGTCTTTCAGTCAAGAATTTGGGCAGGCGCTTTTCTAACTTTGGCAAGGTAAGGCTAGCATACGGATTCCTCAAAATATATTTTTCTCGTATGAGATAGCGGTAAAATGTACGCAAAGCAGATACGGTATGGTGCACTGTCCTTCGGCTAAACTGCCTTTGCTGCTCTATCACAAAAGAACGTGCCTCTAGTACACTGAGGGATAATAGTTTTTTTACGTCTCCGCCTTCTTCTATTTTAAGCCAGATCCTAAGGCTGTGGATTGCTTTTTTATAATTGCGAACCGTATACAGAGACAACCTGCGCTCGGCCTCAAGATACTGAAGAAAAGAAACAATAAAAGAGTCCCTGGCCATAAACAGCTATTCTTAAGCCATTTGATACTCTTTTAGCAAGCTGTTAGCATTCAAAAAGAAAAAGAACAGACAAAAACCGACTTGCGATTTTTGCTAAATTCTTTAAATTAGAAGCTCTATGGACACACCTCAGCATATTATCTTTGCCCATGAACTAGACGGGCACGGAGGAGCAAAAACCATTGAAGAAGCTAATCTAAGAAGAGTATGGGCCACCCCAAGCCTAACGTGGGTACACCTAAACTTAAACTCCCCCAGAACAGAAGAGTGGATCACCCATGAGAGTGGCTTGCCCGCAATTATTTCTGAAACCCTACTAGGAGAGGATACCAGGCCCAGGATTCTTTCCTACAATAATGGAATACTCCTTGTTTCAAGGGGAGTAAACCTGAACCAAGGGGCCGATCCAGAAGATATGATCGTCCTCAAAATGTGGATACAACCAGATAATATTATTACGCTACGGTCTGAAAAAAGTTTTTTCATCCAGGATATTACAGATCTCTTGTCTGCAAATAAGGGCCCTGTCAATGCTAGCGAATTTATCGTGGAGGTGCTAGAGGCTCAGTTAGTGCGCATAGGAAAAGTAGTAGATGCTCTTGAAAGTGCGATAGAACAGCTAGATGAAGCCTTAATCTCATCCCACAAGGACACAGAAACCAAAATCAAAGAGATGAGAGAAAAAGCTCTTCGTCTTAGGCGCTATCTAGCCCCTCAAAAAGATGTAGTGTTATATATATCTAACTTACAATTAGAATGGCTTAATGCCTTTGACAAGATGCGCCTGCAAGAAATGGCAGACCGCACCGCCCATTATGTAGAAGAGCTAGAACTCATCGAGCGTAAAGCCTGCCTCATGCAAGATGAAATTAATGCTAAATACACCAGAGAGCTGAATAGTAAAATTTACCTCCTGGCCTTAGTCACACTTTTTTTCTCACCCTTGAGTCTTATTGGATCCATTTTTGGAGTCAATTTAGCGGGCATTCCCCTAGCCAATAACCCGCACGGGTTTTATTACTTATGCGCTTTTTTACTCATCATGTTACTAGCCATGGCCTTCTTTTTAAGAAGGAAAAAATGGATGTAGCCTAAGCGCCGCTCACTGAGGGCTGAACTAAAAACTCCTGATAGGCTTCTGCGCTGTCTTGGTACTGTCCTTGATAGTAGAATAGTTTTCCCTTCCAATACTCTAATAAGGGAGATGCATACTCAAGGCTTTCTAAGTGCCTAATAACAGCCAAAGCCTTGGCATATTTGTCTCGCTCAATATACATTTTTAGTAAGGCTAGAGCCAGTATAGTGTCCTTAGAGTTAAAAGAACTACGAAACTCTAATTCTTCTAACTTGTTGCTTTGAGCATAATGCAACACAGGCCATTGAGGCGTTTCAATATTTTTATCCAAGAGCCTGGAAGCTGCCTCAAAGAAACCCAAGGTATAATAAGCCTTGGCGTATATCCGCCAAGTTTGGCTGACAATATGAGGAGATTGATCCAAAACCCCTAAAACAGAGTGGGGGTGAGGGCCACCCGCCCAAGTCATTAAAATATTGAAACGGTCTTTTTCTTCTATATAGCTGAGCTTGGGATCCTTTAAAAGATCATATTGTATTTCTTCTTCAAGAACAGATGGCTCTAAATGCATTAAATAAAAAGCTCTAAAGCCAGAATGCGTTTTAGAGAGTAGGCTGAGATGCTCTTTATACCTTGGGCCTGAGGCAGAGTTTAGGATAAAACGCCACGTACTATCTTTAGAATAATTATCCAAATTTAAAGCTACCTGCCAAGCTTTAAAGGCCAAATCTAGATCATAGGGTA
>CAZEFS010000140.1:0-3051 GCA_964511545.1 uncultured Opitutales bacterium | reverse complement strand
AGGCCTGTTTTTAGCCCTGCTTTCTGAATAGTGCTTAGGGTATCTGCTATAGGGTAATCTGGCTCAATGTGGAGAGTAATACTTTGCGCACCGGCTGCGATAAAGGCTTCTATAAAGCAATGAGGATTATCCAGCATGAGGTGTACGTCAAAAAATAGCTTGGACAGGGGCCTCATCGCCTTGACTAGATCGGGACCAAAGCTGAAATAATCCACTGGCGAAATCATCACATGGACATCAAAGATTTTCACGCTGTGTGGTCGTAGAGCCGTCACAACGGCAGGTCCAATCGTAATGTTGGGCACAAAGTGTCCATCCATGATGTCTAGGTGTAACCACTGAGCACAGCTGCTTTCAATCCGCTTTAGGCTATCTTTTAGGCACGCATAATTTCCAGCTAGTAGGGAAGGCGCAAAGACGGGTGCATGCATGATTTACCAGGGGTTCAGCACAGTTTCCTTAATCTTTAGAGCAAGCTCTTGGGCTAGAGTGGGAATAGACTGGTATTCAGCCAGCTGCGCCCCTCCATCGATTTGAGTGACCACGCTAGAGGAGATACTTTGCTTATTGATCAGCATTTTTTGCTCTTTGACACTATAAAGGCTAATCGAGGCTGTGAGGCCAAAGCTAAAAGAGCGCGGAAGGCCTGTTTCTTTCTCTTGGGTGGCAGCGGTACTGGTAGTATAGGTGGTAAGGGTAGTGTATAGGATCGCCTCTGCGGAATCTTTATTGTCTAGAAGGATGCGTCCTTCTCTTAAAAATTGCTTCCGCAATTGGCTGGACACGAGGCTCTGAGCCTGAGGAGTATAGGTATCATTCTCAACAGGGGCGATGTAAAGCGTAGAAAAAGCAAGTTCCCCTGGGCTACCCCAATGGTAGCAGCCACTCAGGCTAAGGCACAGACCCAAAGCGCAGCAAACCCAGCTGAAAGCCCTCATTTTTTTAAAAAGATAAGCTTTTGTTAAAAGACCATTTGCGGACCTACGTATTTTGGTTTCTGGGCGAGGCCAAATAAACGAGGAATCGGCCTGCCTCACGAAGCTCGACGTATCGGGTGTAGCTCTTAAAGCTAAGCCTGAAGAGCGTAGGGAGGAGTGTACACAAGCGTACATGAGGATTCCGAGCTTATTTTTGACGAACCCAGAGAGCAAAAGACAACGGTTTCGCAAGTGGTCTAAAGAAGATGAAAAAGGAAGATAGTGCATACTCCGTCTAAAATACATCATCTTCGTAGTCTCGTTTTTCATAGCGGCCAAAGACGACATCCACCCAAGTTTTAGGTGGTGGCACTTTATTTTTCACAAGCTGTATACTGGCCTTTGCATGGCTGGCAACATCTGAATTAGGCGCTATACTCACAGCATCATTATACAGCACGACGGCTGCCTTGGGGTTGTTTCTGTACTTGTAATAAAAGTCTCCTAGTTCTAGCCGGCTAGCCGCTAGTATTTCCAGAGCTTTTTTAGCTCCTGCCTCAGCTTCGGCTACAAGCGTGCTATTCGGATAGGCCTCTAAAAAGTCTTCATACACATGGTAAGCCTTGCGAGTAGGGGCTTGGTCATAGGCAGGGCCTTGTACGAGGCCTGCGTAGGTGTCTCCCAAAAGGATATAAGCTTTTTCGCAGAGTTCACTTTTCGAGTAGCCATAGATGAGACGCTCTAGCGCATCGATCACTTGCTCGGCCTTGCCACGCTCTTGGGCCACTAAGGCTATATTCATAAGAGCCTCGGGCGCAAGATCATGAAAAGGAGCTTTTTCCAGGATTTTCTCAAAGTAATCAATAGCTGAGTCATAGTCTTTGAATCCAGGAATGAGGCCCCAATAATAGGGCCGGCTACCCTGCATCAGCAGGCAAGCCACTTCAAATTGTTTGCGCAAAACGGTGTTAAATTTTGGGTAGTCTCCATATTTTTTTAGGATTACCCCATACGAAGTGAAAGCTGGGGCATATTGGCGTCTTGCTTTGTAGATTTCTGCCTCCTGAAAGTAGGCTTCCGGAGCAAGTTCGGAGCTTGGGTAATTTTCATAGACGCGCTGATAAAGGTGTAAGGCCTTAAAATATTCTCCTTCATCTTGTAGCTTTTTGGCCTTGTTCATAAGCTTTACGCCCGTATGGCCTCCTTCACCATCATCGACAAAAAGTGACATCAGGCCGCTGCTGGATGTCCACCCTTGTTCTGGTGTCCATTTGAGTTCAGCTCTTAAGGCATTCAGCCCAAGGCATAGGCCCATACATAGAAGAATACGAAGCAACATACTGGAGATAAAAAGTTTGAGAGAGACTCTATTTTTTATAGCCTAGGAGTTTATAGATGTAAGACAAGATTAAAGCTCAGTGAAATTGGACAAATAGGCGCGTTGTGTATCGGACTCATACTCAGTCACGTATTATTCATACGCGCTCCTTCGTATTCGCCTCACACGAAAGCGCAGTGAAATTGGACAAATAGGTGCGTTGTGTGTCGGACTCATACTCAGTCACGTATTATTCATACGCTCCTTCGTACTCGCCTCACACGCCTGCCTCTTTACCCAATTTGACTGCGCTTTTGTGCAATTGATGTGATGTTCTCCAATAATTAAGAATAATAGGACAGTTGACTACGTTTTTGTGCAATTGATGTGATGCGCTAACCAAGCATAAAGGGTAGCAGGGCATCGATTATCACTGGTGTTCAATTTGTTAGCGCTTTGGTTTGTATTATAATTGAGTTCATAAATTTTGAAACTAGGGTCGCTTATTTGTTTGCATCAGCCCAGACTTTTTATTTTTCTAAACAGCACATGGATAGCCTACCTTCAATAGAGCCTTTTGAGAAGAAACTACAAGACTTGGATGCCCAAGTGGCCGATCCTCACTTCTATCAAGACCAGCGTAAAGCTGCCGAAGTTTTGAAAGAGCACCAGCGTCTGAGCCAGCTCGTTCAGCTGTATAAGAGCCTAGAAAAATGCAAGCAGCAGCTAGCGGACAATAAAGAGCTACTGCATAACAGTACAGATCCAGAGCTGAAGGAATTGGCAAAAGAAGATAGTCTTGCTCTCGAGGAAGCC
>CAZEFS010000139.1:0-3064 GCA_964511545.1 uncultured Opitutales bacterium | reverse complement strand
GGCTTGCCTCCCTTAGGAGCCTGGACTTGTTGTTCTAGATAGGTCCGCAGGCTTTTTGCTAAGCTGCTTAAAAGCTTTTGCACGTCTTGGGGGTGGTTTTTTAGCTGGTCTTCAAAACAGATAGGGTCTTTGAGGCTTAAGACTCTGTCTGTAAAGCTCAGCCCTAGCTGGTGGAGGTATTCTAAGCTTCCAATACCGTCTAGACGCTCTCCATCCAGGCCCGATAACTTGCGCCGCACCGTATCGCCAAACCTCGTAAAGTCTCCATCACCTAGGGGGCCTGGGAGGCGCTTCTCTCCTTGGGTGATATAGGCTGCCTTGTTTTGAATAAAGTTTTGTATTTCATTAAAAGGCTTAATCAGCTGGCTTTCTATTTTGTCTTTGGGGCCTTGGATGTCTACGGAGATGTTGAGTGTTCCTTCACCCAAGGCGATGACTTGAATAGATAGGTCTTGTACGCCATGGTCTATGGCTTCTATCTGGCTAGAGGCTGCTGCGTAGCTAGTGTTGTTTAGGCGAATCTTGCTTGGTTCACCTAGGTTAAGCTTGCCTCCTCTAAGGCCTAGAGCTGCTAGCAAGTTACCTTCTATATCTTCTGTATAGATATCTAGGGCCCCTTTGATTTTATTTTCTAGCTTAAAAGCATGTGCCTGCCTTTCATAGCTTAAGATGACCTGGGCAGGACTGTTTTGTAGCATATCCATGGCGGTTTGCAGCGAATCTTCACTGGCTGTATACGCGCATTCTAGCCCATTGATACAAAACTTTCCGCTAGAAGCTAAGGGGACCTTTAAGGGTAAAGTGTTTAGAGGTTTATGAAAATCAAGCTTCAGTAAGGTTGAGCTTTTTAGGCTAGTGTTTCCTCCCTTTCCAAAAACGCCTAGGAGCTCTAGCAAATTAGAGCTATCTCCGGGAGCCCCTAGCCTTAAGGGGCTCTGGTTCTGAAACTCGAGGGTATGCTCTAAGGCGTTGTACACCACTTGTATTCCAGACTCGTTTTGAATACGCGTGATAAGATCGTCTAAACTATCCTCCCGTGAAACAAGAATTTTTTTCCCTTGGATGATACAAAAGCCTTCTTCTAAAGCTTCAAGTACCGGAATGTCCTTTAATGGGATGCGGGTGGGGTCTTCTCCCAGGCTCTGAAAAACCGGAGCGCTCCCGCTCAAGCTAGAGCTGCTGGCAAGCTTTTCTACTTGGATGCTATACGTATTAGGCGGGCAACTACTGCCTGCTCTTACCTGGATGCTATGAGGCGGTACCGTCTGCACGTCTACTTTTCGGTCAAAGAGGCTCGTCGCTTCTAAGCTGACGAGGCTTGTTGCCAAACTCGTACACTTCTGCATCAGTTCCTGAATAGCAGATTGCTTTTGAGCCATTTGGGCTTGCTGGGCCTGGACTTGCTTTTTTCTTAATTCACTAGCGCTCGAGGGAAAGTCAGATGTGTGTGTAGTGCCTGAAGGGAATGAAGAGGGGTACATAAAAAGGATTTTACAAAAATCTCCTAAACTTACAAGTCAAACCACCGATTCTTTCCTTATCGCCCAGTTCTGATTATTGGGTGATAGGGTAGCCAGCCCTTCTAACCCCTCCAAATCATGGCCCCTTGGCAACAGGGAAGTTGCCGAAAACAAATCAAGGAATAGATATATGCCTCTTATTATCAATACCAATATACCCGCTGCTAGCGCCGCAAAGACCCTGTCTAGCACGAATGCAGCCTTGCAGAAATGCCTCGATCGCTTGTCTAGCGGTAAGCGTATCATCTCCCCCTCAGATGATGCCGGTGGTTTAGCCGTATCCATGAAGATGGAAGCCGCAGAGCACAGGACTCGTGTTGTAGAACAAAATATCGGTAACGCCATATCGTTTCTACAAACACAAGACGGTGCCCTCAAGACTGTAACCAGTATCCTAGACCGTATGTCTGAGCTCAAGATGATGCACCAAGACGTTACCAAAAGCGCAGAAGACAAGACGAATTACCAAACTGAGTTTAAGGCTCTTCAAGCTCAACTTGGTAACTTGGCTGCTGAAAAGTTCAACGGTGTAGCCTTGTTTGACGCTGCTGGCGCTGGTACTAACCTCGGAGTGGTGATCAACGAAGACGCTACACAAACCGTGAACGTCACCCAAGCCGGTCTCGTAGGAGACGATGGTCTCAAGGTCGGTGGCGCTGGCGCTAATGATCTTACCGATGATGCCAATACCATCGACTCTGCTGGTATTACTATAGCCAACATCCGTACCGCTATCCAAAACGTAGCTACCATGCGTGCTCAAAATGGTGCCCAATCTAGCCAATTAGGCTTCAGCGCTGAAATGTTGGGTATCAATAGAATCAACCTACAAGCTGCTATCAGCCGCATAACCGACGTAGACGTCGCCGCAGAATCCGGAGAGCTAGCCAGACAGCAGATCAAAACCCAAGCCGGTATTGGTATGTTAGCCCAAGCTAACTCTGCTCCCCAAGCAGCTCTCAGCCTTCTCAGATAATTTCTCTGGGAATCGTAGTTATACAAAAAGAGAGAAGAACCCCTAAACAGGTTCAAAAAGAAGGAGAGGCTCCTAAGGCGTAAAGACTTTAGGGGCCTTTTCTTTAGACCCCTGACAAAACCTGGTCTCACCCAGAAACCCAAATACGCAGATCAGTAACTGCGATACCCTTGTCTTTTGGTCTCACTTCAGACTTTTTGCCCGGCTAAAAGAAAGGGTCTGAAGTGGATTTTTCAAAATTTGGCTACAGTCAAACTCTAGCCAGTTGAACTTTATTCCTCGGCTACAGGTTGTCTCAGGCCCTTATCCACTAATCCTTAGCCCCGGTATCTGTTTCTTAAGCTGCTCTTTAGCATTGCTAGTAATCTTATTACAAGAAGACAAGTTTAACGACGTGAGCCGAGTGAGGCCCGCAAGGTGCTGCAAGCCCGCATCGGTAAGCTTTTGACACCCCCCCAATTGTAACATGGTGAACTGAGTGAGGCCCGCAAGATGTTGCAAGCCTGCATCGGTAAGTTGATGACAATCCCACAAGTTTAAGTAGGTGAGCTGGGTGAGGCCTTTCAGG
>CAZEFS010000138.1:0-3080 GCA_964511545.1 uncultured Opitutales bacterium | reverse complement strand
CTCGCGTTGCTCCCCAACTGCCATCGCGGTAGCAGCGTTTAGGCGATCGAAACTATCCATATGCTTATCTTGAGCTAAAAATGCAAGCCTATCCTCACGTCTTTGCCCTGAGGCCATCGCAGTGGCAGCTTTTATGCGATCAGAAGCTTCAAAACTCTGATTTTGAGCTAGGGATATCAAGATCTCCTCGCGTCTCTCACCAGCTGCCATTATTTCAGCGGCTTTTAGGCGATAGCTAGGAGATGTCTTCTGGTCTTGAGATAAAGAGGTCAAGAACTCTTCGCGTCTCTCACCAGCTGCCATCGATGCAGCAGCGTCTACCCGGTAGTCCGCTACAGAATTATTAAAGCTCTGATCTTGAGCGAAGGACTCCAAAATCTCCTCACGCCTCGCTCCTACTGCCATCGCTTTGGCAGCTTTTACGCGATAGTAAGCATCTATATGCGTATCTTGGGCTAGGGATGCCAAGACCTCCTCGCGCTGCTCCCCAAGTGCCATCGCTGCAGCAGCGTCTATACGATGGTTAAGCGCCAACGCATGATCTTGAGCGAAAGCTAATAAAAACGCTTCACGTGTCTCCCCAACTGCCATGGCTACAGCAGCATCTATGAGATGACCCGCTCCAAAATGCTTAAACCACTGATCTTGAGCAAAGGACGCCAAGAATGCTTCACGTTTTTCTCCAGCTGTCATCGCTGCAGCGGCGTCTATACGATGGCCAGGAGCCACCTTTTCATTTTGAGCTAGGAATACCAAGCATTCTTCACGCCGCTCCCCAACTGCCATGGCTGCGGCAGCTTCTACCCGGTAGTCACATCCAAAATTCTTAAAACTCTCATCTTGAACGAAAGACGCCAGGATAGCCTCACGTGTCTCTCCAGCTGCCATGGCTACGGCAGCTTCTAAGCGATATTGAGCATCTACACTCCTAATACTCGTATCTTGGGCTAAAGACGCCAAGACCTCCTCGCGCTGTTCTCCAGCTTCCATCGATTTGACAAAAGTTAAGCGATCAGCAGAGTTTATATTGAGCAAGTTTTCAATACGTGTAGGGATGGGATTATGGGCTGGCTCCACCTGTTCAATCCCTGCAGGGTTTTCTACAAGTGGTGTAAGGGGCTGCGAAAGAGCGTTTAGTTCTGGCTGGTTTCTATTGAATGCTATATTATTTTCCATATGGAGTGTTTGGTTTGTTGATTTTTATTAAAACACTTATTGATAAAATATTTACATCTACCTGAAAAATCAATTAGAAGTAAATTTTTACTGCTAAGGCCAAAGTAAAATTAAACCGCATCTATGCTGCTTTCAAGTAAAAATTTAACAAAAAAATTGATAAACGATTATATTTTAATTTGCCTTCGCCATTCAGCTGCGGCGTCATCTTAGTTCTAAGCTCTTAGAATGACGTTTCGGGCGTAGTTCACAGAACAAAGCCCGAAGCCTGACGTGTCATGATACTTGAAATACGGACGATTGTGCTTGTCTCTCAGGGTGAGTTTTTGGTATACCTTTTATTTTATGAAAGCACCTATGTCTCCTATTGAAGAGTTGCGTCATTCTAGCGCGCATGTCTTGGCTGCGGCCATCCTCAGGCTCTACCCTGAGACCAAGCTTGACATAGGTCCGCCAACGTCCCAGGGCTTTTATTATGATGTCGATTGCCCATCACCCCTAGGTCCAGCAGACCTAGAGGCCCTAGAGGCTGAGATGCAAAAGATTATTCAAGAAGCCCAGACCTTTCACTGCATAGAAGTGAGCCGTCAGGAAGCCCAAGCGTTTTTTGAACAGCAAAATCAGCCTTACAAGCTAGAGCGCCTGGCAGATATTCCCTCCCATGCACCCATTACCCTTTATAAAAATGGAGCATTTACCGACCTCTGTGCCGGTACGCATCTAGCGAATACTTCTCAAATTAATGCCTTCAAGCTCCTTCATATTGCTGGAGCCTATTATCGAGGGGATGAAAAGAATAAACAATTGCAACGCATCTATGGTACAGCTTTTTTTTCTAAAAAAGAACTGGATGCACACCTCAAGCAGCTTGAGGAAGCCAAGCTACGGGACCATCGTAAGCTTGGTAAAGAGCTAGAACTGTTTCATATTGACGAGGCGGTAGGCCAGGGCCTGGTCCTATGGTTGCCGAAGGGGGCGATGATCCGCAAAACCCTCCAAGAGTTTATCTCTGAGGAGCTGCAAAAACAGGGCTATGATTTTGTCTTCACCCCTCACGTGGGTAGGCTAGATCTATACCGGACTTCTGGGCACTTTCCCTACTATCAAGAATCGCAGTTTCCCCCAATTTTGGATAAAGGCTTCTTGCATGAGCTCGCTCAGGAAGGCTGCTCCTGTGCGGATCTAGCGGCTAAGGTGCAAGAAGGAGACCTAGAAGGCTATTTGCTAAAGCCGATGAATTGCCCCATGCACATTAAAATTTATGATAGCAAGCCTCGCTCCTATAGAGACCTTCCTTTGCGTCTAGCAGAGTTTGGTACGGTGTACCGTTGGGAGCAATCTGGAGAATTGAACGGTATGACGCGTGTACGCTGCATGACGCAGGATGATGCGCATATTTTCTGCACCCAAGAGCAAGTATTTGATGAGCTAAAACAATGCATAGAGCTCGTAAAAATCGTCCTCCAGACCCTTGGCATGCAAGACTACAAGGTGCGCCTTAGCCTAAGAGACCCTGCTTCAGACAAATACGTAGGAACCCCTAACTTATGGGAAAAGGCAGAGAATACCCTAAGAGACGTCGTCTTTTCAGCCCATATTCCTTATTTTGAGGGCCTAGGGGAGGCAGCCTTTTATGGACCTAAGATAGACTTTATGGTCAAGGACGTTATTGGAAGGGAGTGGCAGCTGGGCACTATACAGCTAGACTATCAGCTCCCCCAACGCTTTAACCTTGCCTATACAGGAGCGGATAACCAAGACCATACACCCGTTATGATCCATAGGGCTCCCTTTGGCTCCATGGAGCGTTTTGTGGGCCTTCTTATTGAGCACTTTGGGGGTAATTTCCCCGTCTGGCTTGCTCCAGAGCAGGTGCGTATTTTGAGCCTTAAGGACGAACTCAT
>CAZEFS010000137.1:348-3100 GCA_964511545.1 uncultured Opitutales bacterium | reverse complement strand
CATGGTAGGGCATCCCCATGGCTTCGGCCCCTATACAGAGGAATCCTTTAGAGATGACCTCTACGAGGGTATATTGAGTGATATTTTTTGCACTCGCCTAAAAAAAGTCCAAAAGCAAGAAGGAGTGCCCTTTAGCCTGTCAGGCGTCAGTAGCTTTGCCTTAGAAGATTTTTCAAAGCTATATACGCTTTCAGCTACTATTCCTCAAGGGCAGTGGGCAAGTGCTCTTAGGCTCCTCCAGCAGCACCTGCAGACCTTTTTAGCCCAAGGGCCACAAGCATCAGAGCTAGAACAGGCTAAAAAAAGAGTTTTAAGGACCTGGGAAGAGTCTATCAAAAGGGAAGAGACCTATACTGCAAATGACTGGTGTCGAGGACTAATAGCTAGTATTTGCAACAAGCAGCCCTTCATTTCTCTCCAGCTTGGCTTTGAGCTGGCAGAGCAATTTTTAGAAGCTTTTACGCCTGAGTTTGCTCTAAGTTTGTTACAAAATTTCTTAGACGAAGCAGATCGGTTCATTTTCATCCGTACGCCTGAGGCTATTTCAAAAGAAGAGGTACTGCAAGCCTACGAAGAGGCTACTAGGCTACCTATCCTAGATCATCCTTGCTCTACAGTCTCCGAGCTTAACTATACTGTTTTTGAAAAGCCGGGAGCCGTAAAGAGCCAAAAATATATCCAGGACCTAGGTATACAGAGCATAGACTTTGCGAACAATGTCCACGCCAAGCTGAAGGTGACTGATTTTGAAAAAGAGGCCGTTTACATCACCCTTCGTTTTGGTGGAGGCCTTCTAGCGGAGCCAAAAGATAAGCGGGGCCTTGCGTTATTAGCAGAGTCTGCTTTCCTCCCAGGAGGGTTAAAGCACCATAGTGTGGATGATATTGTAGAACTACTTGCAGGTAAGGTGATTGATCTTCATTTTTCTGTGGGTGGAGATGCCTTTTATCTAACGGCTCATAGCTCTAAAAATGATGCAGAAGAAGCGTGTCAACTCCTGCTTGCCTATATGACAGACCCTGGCTATAGGGAAGAAGCCCTTCGGCAAGTTCATAAGAATATAGAGGCTGTATATAAGTATAGTACCCAAACCCCAGAAGGTGTTTTGGGCAATGCGGGGAGTAAGCTCTTAGCAGGAGGGGATGAACGCTTTGCCCTACCAGAGTATGAAAAGTTTATGCTTCTCACTATGCAAGATGTCCAGGCTTGGCTTGAGAAACCGCTTAGGCAGAGCCTGCTTGAAGTCTCTGTAGTGGGGGATTTTGATCTAGGATCGATGGAGGCTACCTTGGCCCGTACTGTTGGAGCCTTAGCAAAAAGAGATAAGACCAAGCCTTCCTATACTAAGGAGCGCAAGCTGAGCTTTCCCCGTGAGACCAAACGGGCAGAGCTTCCCTTTAAAAGTGAGCTAGATAGGGCCTTTGTGAGCATCAACTGGCCCACAAGTGATGCCAGAAAGCCTAAGAGGGTCCGTCGTTTAGCTGTTTTAGCAGAAGTTTTTAGAAACAAGATGTTGAAAACGGTGCGAGAAGAGCAGGGTCTGAGCTATTCTCCTTCAGCTGGGGCTCA
The DNA here is from genome assembly GCA_964511545.1 of uncultured Opitutales bacterium. Lineage (GTDB taxonomy): Bacteria > Verrucomicrobiota > Verrucomicrobiia > Opitutales > CAZEFS01 > CAZEFS01. The sequence continues at coordinate 1,531 of CAZEFS010000137.1, read as the reverse complement.
TATGTCACTGGTTTTCCCGGATTATGGTTACTTTTCTGCGGGGACTTTGGCTGAAACCAAGCATATGCCTGCTCTTGTTCAGAGTATTATCTGTATTGCAGAAGATTTAGCCCAAAATGGAGTCAGCCAGGAAGACTTTGACCTTGCGATGCAGCCTATCTTAAAAAATCTTAAAAACGATCTTAGGGATAATGGCTATTGGATGAACTCTGTCCTCAGCGGTAGCTACGAGCGGCCGATGCAGCTAGAGTGGTGCAGAAATAGAACTCAAGATATCGCTTCTATCACTCCTAAGGACTTGCAGGACCTAGCGAAAAAGTATCTCAGTCCAAATAAGGCTCTACAGCTCTTTGTGATTCCAAGAAAGAGTGAGGATGGTCCTACAAAATGATTTAAAAGATGCTATCTTATAAAACCTTACGCGAAAGCTGTTTGACTGATAGCCAGTGGTTAGCCTTTTTTCGAACTTTGACTGCGTTTCAGAAAGATAGAGATCCCTTTTCTAAGATAGTACGGGGATATTATTTGCTGAAGGGCGAAGAGCGGGTCCGTGTGTTTTTTGATATTCAGCCAGATGATTTTTTAGAACACTGCACACGAGATCCAGGCCTGGATGGAGGGGGACCTTTCCCATACGAGGACATAGCTTGGGTCTTACTCCCTATTCAAGCACAGGTGACCCAGCACTTCATACATCGTTTTGCAAGAGAAGTCAAAGTCCACTCTATGCATCAGCTATTTCTGCGTAAGCTTATTGCCCTGCTGAATACTTCTGGCCCTTTTCCGATACAGCATACCTTAGCTATGACAGAAGAGGAAAGGCTTGTACTCCCTTTGCTCCGTAACTACAAAAGGCTGGACTTTGATTTAGAACTTTGGGTGTCTGAGTATTTGCTGATATAGATTTTTTAATAAAAAGAGAGCTCGCCTTTTTAGAAAGAGCCTATTTGCTCTTAAGTCTGTCTTTTGTCTCATGTCTGTTTTAGCTTCTCAGTTTTTTGATTTTGATCTCCCGTTTTCACTCATTGCTCAGCATCCTACAGATAAGCGGGATGAGTCTCGGCTCTTTGTCTTTCATAGGAAGACAGGCGAGCGCCATCATACGATTTTTAAGCACTTGCTAGACTACCTGCCGCCTCAGGTGGGGCTTGTGCGAAATACAGTCAGCGTCCTCAAGGCTCGT
>CAZEFS010000137.1:0-338 GCA_964511545.1 uncultured Opitutales bacterium | reverse complement strand
GGGGGCCTGTGGAATGTTTTTTACTAAAGCCTGGCTTAGGCGAAAAATCGTGGTGGTGCTTGCTAAGACCTTCTAAAAAACTAGCCATAGGGGAGTCCTTCGGGGTTAAAGGGTTTTTTCAGGCAAGAGTGGTAGAGAAAAGGGTAGATGGCCTGTGTCTTGTAGGGTTTGAGAGTGATTTTTCAGTACTGGCTCTTTCTGAGTGCCTTGGCCAGGTGCCCCTCCCGCCCTATATTAAAAACCATAGCATAGAAGAGAGCCGCTACCAAACCGTCTATGCAGATGAAAGCAAAAAGCAGGCTGTGGCTGCACCCACAGCCGGCCTTCACTTTACCCCA
>CAZEFS010000136.1:0-3107 GCA_964511545.1 uncultured Opitutales bacterium | reverse complement strand
AGGCTAAGGGCTATACCTGGGCCAAGGAGCAAGCCTTAACCGCTTAAGTTTACTTTCATTCCCTTATGACCACACTAGACACCCCCTCCCTCGATATAGACCGTAATACCGGAAACTTTCACTATACAACAGACTATGCGTTTGACGCTGGCTACGGCCTCAATCCAGAAACGGTACGCTATATCTCAGACGTCAAAGGTGAAGATGAGTGGATCAGAGCTTTTAGAAACAAAGCCTTAGGTATATTTGAAGATAAGCCCCTTCCTACGCATTGGGCCACAGACGATTTAAAACATATCGATTTTCAAAAGATCCGCTATTACCTATCGCAGGGTCAAAAGCCTAGCCGCAGCTGGGAGGATGTCCCAGATGACATTAAGAAAACCTTCGAACGCTTAGGCGTGCCTGAAAAGGAAAGGAAGTTCCTCGCCGGGGTGGAGGCCCAGTTTGACAGCGAGGCCGCCTACTCCAATATGCATAAGGCCCTAGAAAAAGAAGGGGTCATCTTTGTTGGCTCTACAGAAGGGCTGATGCAGTATCCGGAGATCTTTCGGCCCTACTTTTCTAAGGTCATCCCTATAGGGGATAATAAATTTAGCGCTCTCAATAGCGCTGTTTTTAGCGGAGGCAGTTTTATTTACGTGCCTAAGGGGGTCAAGGTCAAACAACCCCTCCAGGCTTACTTTAGAATCAATGCCGAAAGCTTTGGGCAATTTGAGCGTACGCTGATTATCGCCGACGAAGGAGCCGAGCTGACCTATATGGAGGGCTGTACCGCACCCAAGTTTGAGACCACTACGCTGCACTCAGCCGTGGTAGAGCTAGTGGCGTTGAAGGGGGCGAAAATTCAGTACATTACGGTGCAAAACTGGTCCAATAATGTCTTTAATCTCGTTACCAAGCGAGGCCTTGCTATGGAAGAGGCAGAAATCAGATGGATAGACTGCAATATCGGGTCTCGCCTCACTATGAAGTACCCTGGAGTCGTGCTAAAGGGCCGTAAGGCAAGGGGAGAGGTCCTCTCTATTGCTCTAGCAAATGATGGGCAACACCAGGATACCGGCGCAAAAATCATACACGCTGCTGATGAAACCACTTCTAATATCGTTGCCAAGTCTATCTCTATTGGAAAAGGTAGATCCACCTATCGCGGACTCGTTCACATGCCAAAGCAGCTCAGGCACTGTAAGAATAATACCGAATGCGATGCCCTCCTCATCAATACCCATAGCAGGACAGACACCTACCCTACTATTACAGTGAAGGGGTGCTCGAAGTATACGCAGCACGAGGCCAGTGTGTCAAAAGTCAGCGAAGAGCAGCTCTTTTACCTGCAGCAGAGGGGGCTGTCTGAGGCCGCTGCGATGAGCCTCATCGTCAATGGCTTTGTGAATGACCTTGTAAAAGAATTTCCGATGGAATACAGCGTCGAGCTCAAGCGCCTGATAGAGCTTGAGATGGAGGGCTCTGTGGGTTAGCCCTTTGGCAGTATCCGCCTATCTACTACGCATCTTATGTTTTTATCTCCTGTTCTTTCTTCTGAGGTGCAAGAAGCCAGCACTTTTCAGGATCACCTTCGAAGCCTAAACACGTTCCCCGAAGAAGTGCTAGACCTGAAGCAAGAAGCCTGGGATCGGTTTCAAGCGCTTCCTTTTCCAAGTGCGAAAAATCCACATTGGCGCTTTTCAAAGCCCCCTAGTATCGAGGGATTTAGCCTCTGCCCTAGTATCGATAGCGATATAAGCACTCAAGGCATATTCGCAGGCCACTCCAGCTTAGCATCCCTACCCCCCTCTGCTCTAGTCTTAGTAAATAACCATTCTGTCCAAGAGCCAACACTCAGTCCTAGGCTCAAAGAACAAGGGGTCATTTTCTGCTCACTCTTTCAAGCCTTGCATACCTATCCAGAGCTTCTTTTGCCGTCTCTTGGGAAAATAGGCACCAGCCTAGGGGGAGATCAATATTTAGCACTTACCCTGGCCTATGCTCAAAACGGCTACTGTCTGGTTGTCCCTCCAGGCGTCACAGTAGAGGTGCCTTTTGTCATTTATCACCTATTCAAGGGTAAACAAACGGCTGCGTTTCCTATCAGTGTGACTCTGGGGGAGGCGGAATCTCGCTTTCAGATCCGTGAAATCTTTCTTTCAGAGTATGAAGAGAGTAGCTCGTTTGTCAGCGCCTATAGCCTTCTAGAGGCCTCACCGGGTAGCCATGTGGGGAAGACATGGGTCCAAAACCTTAGCCCTGAGTCGATATTTTACCATACCAATCGAAACTTTCTGGCCGAGCAATCGATGTTTAAGGGCTTTCATATCGCCTTAGGGGGCCAATACGCCCGTAGCGAGAGCCATCTCAAGCTTATGGGCAAACAGTGTAAGGGAGAGCTCTATGGCCTAGGCCTTGCTGTTGGGAAACAAACGTTAGACGAGCGTACACTCCAAGTCCATGGGGAGCCTCACAGCCAGTCCAACCTACTCTACCATACCGTACTGATGGACGAGGCTTGCAGTATTTTCTCGGGTATCATAAAAGTCGAGCCAGAGGCGCATCACGTCGATGCCTATCAGAAAAACTGCAACCTGCTGCTTTCCGAAGAAGCCGAAGCGCATAGCCTCCCTGGTCTAGAAATCTTAGCCAATGACGTGAAGTGCTCTCACGGCGCTACTTGTAGCGAGGTCGATAAAGACCAGCTCTATTATCTGATGAGCCGTGGGCTGAGCCAAAAGGATGCCGAAGCTCTGCTTATTGTGAGTTTTTTTGAAGCAGTCTTAGCACAGAATGAAGACGCTGATGCGGTACTGCTTATCCGGCAAGCCTTAAAGCAAAAACTGAAAACTTCTTTGCATGCCTAATCCTATTTTTCTGAGTCGCGATTGCTTTGCTATTATTATCCCAGCTGGGGATAAAATTCAACTACCCGCCGGCACAAAGCTGAGTATTAGCCACCGCCTAGGTGGGAATTTTACGGTCGTGTCAGACTTTGGGATGTTCCGCATCCAAGGAAAAGATGCAGACGCCCTGGGTGAAGCCATGCCCGAGGAGCAGGTTTTTAGATCAGAAGACGTTCCCGCAGGTCCTCCCAACGAAGAAATCCTCTGGCAAGCCCT
>CAZEFS010000135.1:0-3198 GCA_964511545.1 uncultured Opitutales bacterium | reverse complement strand
GCCCTCAGCTGCTACTGCTCTCTTGCTCAGCCTACGCCTAATTTTTTAAGGTGGATGCTCCTTCATCTAAAAGATAGAGAAGAGCAGGCCTTTATCGAAAGGCTTCTTCTTCCAGAAAATGCTGAAGCACTAAAAGCCTATTTGGCTATTCGAGAATATATCGATTTGGCAGAGGAGTTTCATAGCCTAACGGTGAGTGCCCAAGACTATGTCTCGCAGCTTCGAAGGCTCATGCCTAGGCTCTATTCCATAGCTTCATCCCACCTTTTGTACCCGCATCAGGTGCACCTTACAGTGGATAGGGTGAGTTATATGAGCAACGGCCGGCCGCGCCTTGGAGTAGCCTCTTCGTATTTAGCTGATAGGGCCCCTTTGGGCGAGGCCTCAGTGCCCGTTTTTGTGGCCCCTTCTCATTTTAGACTACCTGAAAATATCCATCAAGATATCATTCTCATTGGTCCTGGGACAGGCGTTGCACCCTTCCGCGGGTTTATGCAAGAGCGTGTAGCTCTCGGTAGCAAGGGCCGCAGCTGGCTCTTTTTCGGTGCCCAGCAGCGCAAGACAGATTACCTTTACGAGGACGAATGGGAGGCTTATATACGCCAGGGCCAGCTTACAAGGTTGAGTCTCGCATTTTCAAGAGACCAGGCCGAAAAGGTTTACGTCCAGCATCAGATGGCCCAGGCCGCAGAGGAGCTTTGGGCTTGGATAGAGGGGGGAGCATCTATATATGTCTGCGGAGATGCAAAGGCCATGGCTAAAGACGTAGAAGCTGCTTTGTTAAATATTATTCAAATCCAGGGTCACTATAGCCCCGAGGAGGCCAAAGCCTACCTCAAGGCCCTGAAGCAAGCTGCTCGCTACCAAAGAGACGTGTATTAATCCATAGTCTGCCTAGTATGGGTTAGCTATGATCGAGCTTTTTTAGGCTTATAAGGATAGAAGCCTTCTTTTGCTTTCTTAGAGGTTTTCGTAAGGGATCTTGCGTCATTCTTAGGCAATGGATTTATCTCATTGGCGCTGGGTTCAGCCTATATCTATACAGGCATCCACTCATTGCGCCGATAGGGTTTTTTTGGTTTTATGGGTCTTTTAATGTTGATAAAATTATGATAATTAATTTTTTTGTTGATATTTTATTTTTTTATGGGATTATATTAGGGTTTTTAGTGTTACAAATAAAACTTAACTTATTAAATTATGGATTCTATTAACAAATTAAATAAAATTAATACTGATTCTATCGTAGCTGATCGGTCTTCAGTAAAACAGGACAAAAATGAGAAGCAAAACCCCATATCGCCCCATTCTGGAGACTTAGCTGTGAGTGGTGGGCAGGCAAGTCCTCGAAAAATAAATAAGGCAATATCTGATAGGCTTTTTCCATTTCAGACATTCCTACAGAACTCCAGTTAGCAATTTTTAATTTCCTAAGATTGCAAGAAGCTTTGAATGTTTGTGTGTACCTCAAAGCTGCGCAGTTGCCCCGTGTGCTATCAGAAAAAATTATAAAACAATACCATGCTATTCTCGAAAAAAATCCTTCTGAAGAAGAAATTTTTGAGTTTTATAGTAAAATAAAAATACCTGATGGCCTAAAAAGTAATCCAGATTACAATAGGATTGCTGACTCAGTTTTATTCAGGATAGCACAAAAAAAATTGCTAGCGCAAGAAAATCCTTTTGACGATTTTTTTGACGATGTTTTGATTCATACCTTTACAGAAGACGAACTCAAAAATGTAAGCAGTGAGTTCCAGGTATTCGTTATCGATGGCTCTAAGTACGACTTGAACAATAGTGTAGTGAAATCATTTCTTTGTAAACTTGAGAAATTCGGAGAAAAAGATCTTAATTACTACGGTGTTCCCAGAATTTTTAAAAATCTTCATTCTCTAGTTTTGCTCAATGATCAAAACTTATTTGGTGTTGAGTTTTACGGCTTACTTATGCGTTGCTGGCAGGTTAGGCCTATTGTGTATAGGCTTCCTGCAATCAAAGATTGCACATTTAACAATACCATCCGTATCGCTGCAATAATTTGTGAAAATATGCCATCTTCGATAATGGAAAGACAAGTCTATGAAAAACTTTTTCAGCGTCTTTGGAGTAACAACCAAGAGCTTACTATAGATAGAGCGATATGGAGCAATACCTTAGATGCTTTAGAAAACACAGAAATAGTTCGTCCAGTTCCTAGACCCGACCCGAACGTTATTCGGATGGTAAGAGGTGAGCAATGCCTAGGCGTTACCATAGACAAAGCAATACTGCACAAGACCTTATTGTTTTTAGAGCGGCAACGAAACTTGTTTCTTGCTGAAAAGCCCTTCGAAGAGACTCTTCAGATTATAAGGGATACGCTCCCAGGATTGGTCGTCTATCAGCCAGTAAAGATCACTATCAAGCAAGAAGAAATCGTGGGCGACGTTGGTGGATATCTGCCTTTGCTGAAACAAATCTTTCCTAATGGGAAAATCATCGTTCAGGAATCTTAATCTCAAATCATTCTTTCATTTTTGTTTAAAATTGCTAAAAGGCTAGTACAAACTAGCCTTTTATGTTTCTTAAGTGTATCTTACATGCATCTTTAGCCTAAAAAAGAGCCTGAATGAGCATGATTATTCAGATATACCTCTATCCTTTTAGTTTTTTTAGCCCTTTAAGGAAGCTCAGAGGTACTCCACATTATTTAAGGGTACTTCTGGATAATGGGTTTGCCTCACTTCTAGCCTTGCCTTATTTTGATATTTATTTATCATTATTAAGATCTATGCATGTAGGCAGTGTCAACCAGTCTCAAGCCGCGAATTTTAATGCTGCTTCCAGAGCGCAGGGTGCAGGCAGCGCATCTGGGCAGTTTCGTGGCGCAGCGGTGCAGGTGCAGAATACCAGTAGTTTGCAATCCAAAATACAAGATGCCCAGGAAGAGCTTCCTATGCACCAAAGCTCAAAGGTCAGTGACGAGAAGAAGGCCAAGGACCGCAAGAAAACCTCTACGGCTAGCCGGGCGATAGAATTGCAGCAGATGCTAGCTGAGGTGAATAAAACGCTCAAATCCGAAGAATCCGGCGACCAATCGGATTCCATGATGGCGTTTTTGCGTCAGCTCCGTCAGCAAAGAAACGCTAGCAGCGAGGATGTGCTCAAGCAAGTGAAGGAGCGGTTTGAAAACCCTGCACACCAGCACACAGCCTT
>CAZEFS010000134.1:0-3200 GCA_964511545.1 uncultured Opitutales bacterium | reverse complement strand
CAACGGGGAGCCTTAGCGGTAGAGCCTGCTAAACGATGTAAGGCATAGTCGTTAAGTTTTATCACCGCTCCATCCGTTTCGTAAGGCAAGGTATGGCGCTTTTGATCGATAGAGTGGATGGCATCCCACACAGCATCCATGGTTTGGGCTTCATAAATCGCTGCTTGCATGGGAAAGCCCCAGCTTTTTAGAGCATGATAGGCGTTCGTAATAGTTTTGAAACGCTCCCCAGCCCCCTTATAAGCAAGACCGTGAACCATCAGTCTTAAGGGCCGCTTGGCCACTTCTTTAGGGGACAAAAGCTTGACTGTGCCGGCCGCGAGGTTTCTGGGATTGGCGTAGATGCTTAAGCCTTCTTCATCTCTTTGGGCATTCAGGCGCTCAAAGTCTGCTTTAGCAATCCATACCTCTCCTCGCACTTCTAGGCTAAGCGGCTCTGGTAAAACCTGTGGAAAGCCAGCCATAGTCAGTATATTTTGCGTAATATCATCCCCTTCTATCCCATTACCGCGGGTAAGAGCCCTGACAAATTTACCTGATTCATAGCTTAAACTCAAGGCCACGCCATCGATTTTACCTTCTACGATATAACTCAAGGATCCCTCCCCTACAATTTTACGCAAGCGCTTATCAAAGGCATAGAGCTCTTCCTGAGAATAGGTATTGTCTAGGCTCAGCATGGGGTGCTGATGGGGCCTTTGCATAAAGCTTGCTAGCCTATCATCTCCTACCGCTTGGGAAGGTGTATCCGCTTGTATCAGCTCTGGAAAGAGACTAGGCTGGTCTCGTTCTAGGCGTTCTAGCTTTTTTTTAAGCTGATCATACGCATAGTCGCTGATTTCAGGCTTTGCCTGCCTATAATACAGCTCGTCATGATGGGCAATTTCTTTTCGCAAGGCTGCAATACTAGGCTCTTTCATAGCGGTTGAGGTAGCGTACGATATTTACAGGCGGAGCTAAGGGCTTTTGATGGCGAAGGTGTTGCACGAGGCTTTCCGCATAAAAAGGAGCTAAGAGACTCCCCCTAGACCCAAAGCCATTAAAAATAAAACAAGACCTATATTGCGGGTGCTGGCCTAAAAAAGGCAAGGCATCTTCCGTACAGGGCCGAACAGCTGCCTCATGTTTAAGGAGGAGCGGAAAGGAAGCGACATGCAAGATGTCTTTCAGGCTAGACAGCAGCTCTCCCTTAGCGGCCACACTGGGCTGAGAGCTCAGGTCATCCCAGCTATAAGTGGCTCCTAGCTTTATACGTGTAGGGCTGGTGGGGACTATCCATTTTTCTTTATTCACCACTGTATCGGGCAACCCTTGAAGCAGGTCTAGCGTTAAGATTTCCCCCTTAGCTGGGCGAAAAGGGAGCCAGGAAAACAAGGGGTTTGCCAGGGCCCCATAGCCTTCACAAAAGACGATAGCCTGAAAACTCTCTCCTTCCCAGTGCAAAACGCCATCTTCTAGGGCTAAAGGATGCTTTAAGGCTTTGGGGATGTAGACCTGTTTAGCCTCAAAATATGCCTTGGCCTTTTCTAAAAAAACAGGGACATCCAGCGTATATACAGAGTCTAATGCAAAACTACCCCACTCATCCTGCAAATGCTCAAAATGATAAGGCTGGTAAACGTGAGACATATAGGGCTGAAAAGCTGGGTCTAACAGGCGCTTTTGCAGCAAAGCTGCCTCTTCTTTAGACTTTAGGAGACGCAAGAACGAACGCTTCCTGAAAAAAGAAGCCCCTAAGATCTCCTCTTGTAAGGGATAAAAGGCAGTAGCAGCCTCTAAATAAGCCTCCATGAGGGGGGCTTTAGCGAGGCGCTTTCCGGTAATAGGGTTTAGCAGGCCTGCAGCTATAGCAGAAGCCGGAGGCTGGGTAAGGTCTGCTGCGATACGGTAAGGCAGGCCTAGGCGGTCTAGTGTCAGGGCCAGAACGGTACCTGCTAGGCCCTGGCCTACGATTAGATAGTCAATAGACTTCTTTGGAAATCGTGTCTTTTGCTCCCTGGGTTCGTCAAAAATGCATTCAGGCTTCGCTCTACGAGCTATGCCTGACAGGTCAGAATCCTCATGTACGCTTTCTGTACACTCCACCCTACGCTCTACGAGCTCTGAGCGGCAGGCTGGTTCTTCATTTATTTCGCCTCGCCCAGAAAACAAAATACACGGCTTCGAAAGAAGTCTAATCTCAGGGTTTTTCATGATCTACATCAGGAGTGTTCATAAGTATGCGCCTTTGCGTTCCTTTTACGTTCAATGCTTTGGCCTAAAAGCAAAATAGCCTCATACGAAGCATACATGGGCCCTGCTAGGAGGACCAGGCTTATGGGGTCCCCCCCCGGGATAATGGCTGCTCCTACAATGAGAATACCCAAGAGCATATAGCCCCGTATCGCTTGGAAGCGTTTTAGGCTGACAAGGCCGCTAGCCAGTAAGGCTAGGACCACCAAAGGAAACTCAAAGCACAGCCCTATGCCTAAACTCATCCAGCATACCAGGTGGTAATAGTCTGCTGCGCTCCAAATGAGTTTGAAGCCAAAGAGCTTGTTGAGTTCCATCGAAAAGCTAAGCGAGGCTGGTACCACCCAATAATAGCTAAAAAAAGCCCCTATCAAAAAAAGCCCTAACGCACTGAGCGAAAATGGAAGCAAGACCCGCTTTTCCTTTTCTTTCAAAGCAGGGCTCAAAAAACGTCCCCACAAGACTAAAAGGACAGGACAACTGATGCCCGTGCCTCCAAAAAAACAAATCTGAAACAAAACAGAAAAGACGCCCATAGGGCTATTTGTCACCAGGCCTTGCAAGAGCTCTGGGTTATGTGCAGCTGCCTTATAGAGGGGCCAGTTCATCCCCTGAGCCAAGACAGGAAAGCAAAAAGCAGCTAAAACACAGCCCAAGAACCAAATGCTAAAAGACTGGATCAAAAGCTTACGAAACTCTCCCAGGTGCCCCCAAAAGGACTGAGGCCTAGAAGGTGTCGTAGGGCAATAAAGGTCTTTCTCCGGCAAGGTAGACAGCATATATAAACGGACTTGAGCTACTATTCCTAAACAGTGCTAAACTGGCAAGCTTTTATACAATCAGCATGGCATCGCCATAGCTAAAAAAGCGATAGTGCCGGTCTATGGCTTCTTGATAGAGTCTCTTAAATAGCGCTATGCCTTCACTAGAGCCAGGAGCAAGAAAGGCTGCCAAGAGGCACAAAAGCG